>NZ_JAVJUO010000194.1:0-134707 GCF_040220555.1 Coleofasciculus sp. C1-SOL-03 | reverse complement strand
TTTAAAGTTTGTAGTTTGTCGTAAGGGATGCGAGCCGACTTTGCTTAAATTACAGACCCCTTGAACAAATTGAGTTCAAAAGCGCCATTGAATAAAGGGCGGGTTTTGTTGTTCAGTTATTGTTAAGCCACCCAAGTGAGTTCCTAAACCCGCCCCTACAATAGATTGATATTTTTTACATTAGTGCCGTAGGGTGGGTTAGGCGGCATTTAATAGAGCGAATAACCATTCAATGAGCTATCCAACCTAGCCCACCGATGTTCAGGTGGGAATTTTTTTAAAGTTTGTAGTTTGTCGTAAGGGATGCGAGCCTATCTTTGCTTAAATTACAGAGCTCTTGAACAAATTGAGTTAAAAAGCGCCATTGAATAAAGGGCGGGTTTTGTTGTTCAGTTATTGTTAAGCCACCCAAGTGAGTTCCTAAACCCGCCCCTACAATAAATTCGTAATTGTATCAACTAATCTAGTGGAGCGATCTAACTGTTCAAGGCAATAATAATTTTGATCTAATACCGAGTTGCGTTCTATCATGTCTAGGACGAGCGAAGCGCAGAATCTGGAGAGATGCTTCGTTTCGTTCCTCCGCTTCGCTCCGGACTCCCGGAACCATGTCAAATTCTACCTTAGACTGGAAATTAGTATAACGCCCTGAAGCGTCAGGTATTGCATCTAAATGTGTAGGGGGGGTTTTACTATTTCAAAGGAAATAATCACGTTTTGATGAAACACAATCCACTGTAGGGGCGCAAGGCTTGCGCCCTAATTGCTAATGTGCGCCCTGATGTTTATCCTGGAAACAATTATCAACCGCGTAGGGTGGGTTAGGCGGGACTTCAACTGAGACAGAAACCATTTAATGATCTGTCCAACCTAACCCACCGATGTGCAAGTGGGGAATTTTTTAAAGCCATTAAATAAAGGGCGCACGCCATGCGTCCCTACGTTAAAATCCCCAATTAAAATCATCGCTCCATCGGGGGACTGGACACCGATGGAGCGGTGAGTTAATTATGTACTATACCAAATCCGCCTTGGGAACCTCTTTTTTGCCCTGGCGACTAGAAGTCGCAGCTACACAAACAAAGTCCGCCTGCGCGGACTACGTTATAAAGGGGGTGGCTAACCATGATTTGGTATTATACGTAGGGGCGCACCGACACGCGCCCTTGATTTAATGATGTGTACCCTTGATTTAATTAGCGCTTGTAGCAAAAAGCCTGGGAACCCCTGTTGGCTAGGGTGAAACGGGATAGAAAGAGAGGGTGCGATCGCGTAAATCACCAATGGATTATCTGGTGGCGTAATTATACCCTTTCCCCCTAATATTGGCAACGATTAATGTGTAGGGGCGGGTTTAGGGACTCAATTGGGCGGGTTACCGATAACGGAACCACAAAACCCGCCCTTTATTTAATGGTGCTTTTGATTCCAATATCTGTCCAATCAGGCATTACATTTATTTCCCAATCTGCTGCTAAATTAATCTAGTTTTGTAGGATGTACTGACCAATAATTTCCTTGAGGTATTGAGGCGCTTCAATTGCTATTGCTGCTCCCAAATCAGGACGGACAACCCACCACCATATTAGAGTTTCCAAACGGCTTGGGGGTTCATCATTAGGACACCATTCAATGTAGCCTTCATTCACACCAATTATATTGGCACAAAGGTCATTGGCTAGGGTGACACGCTGGTCGAGTTTGTTGAATTCCACAACATCTTGCCAACGGACTTCCGTTGGAATTGAATCTAAAATGGCTTGTATATCTAGGGTAAGCATTAAACTGTTCCTCCAAAAGCTCGAATAACTCGAATGCCAAAGTCTTGTTGTTCTTCAAAAGACTTACTGTTGATCCACTCTCTAACGGTGATATTCGATAAGCCAGTTAGATCGGGTTGTAAAGAATTGTAGAAATTGCTGATTTCCTGGTGAATTGAACCTTTCCCATGGGGGAGTCGGACAAGATTACCTGTATTATGAATAGCTTCGACACCAAATTGTTGTAAATTTGAAGTGGTTTGTCCGACGATATGATGCCAAGCTTTTCCTGTACCAGCAGCGCCCATTGTTCTTTTGAATTCACCAAATGTTTTAAAGCCTTGACCAGACCTCCTGGGGGGAATTACTGTTCTTGATGCTAGTTGTCTAGCAAGTTGTTTAGCTATTTCCTGTCGGGTTTCGTCTGTCACTTCGGTTAGTTTGATTGCACTCCTCTACTTAATTTTATACTTAGCGATCGCGCCTTGAATCAAAAGCCTGTGAACCCTTGTTTGCGAGGGTGAAGCGGGATAGAAAGAGAGGGTGCGATCGCGTAAATCACCAATAGATGATCTGGCGGCGAGATTACACCTTTCCCCCTAATATTGGCAACGATTAATGTGTAGGGGCGGGTTTAGGGACTCAATTGGGCGGGTTACCGATAACTCAACAACAAAACCCGCCCTTTATTTAATGGCGCTTTTGAACTCAATCTGTCCCAGGGTTCTGTAATTTAAGCAAACACAGGCTAAGGTTTTCTTACTGCAAACTACGAACATCGGTGGGTTACGGCGGATACCTCATTGAATGGTTATTCGCTTCTATTAAATTCCGCCTAACCCACCCTACTGCCATGACCCAGCTAAAATTGTGCAATAGATTTTACTGTTAGAATGGGCGCACGCCGTGCGCCCCTACAATTCTAATTCACCATTTTAGGTGGGTCAGCCCACTACGGGGTTGAGCAGTTTTTCCAGGATAAATATACCTTAGCCTGTAAACCCCTTTGGCTACGGGTGAATTGGGATAGAAAGAGAGAGTGCGATCGCGTAAATCACCAATGGATTATCTGGCGGCGTAATTACATCTTTTCCCCCTAATATTGGCAACGATTAATGTGTAGGGGCGGGTTTAGGGACTCAATTGGGCGGGTTACCGATAACGGAACCACAAAACCCGCCCTTTATTTAAGGATGCTTTTGATTCCAATATCTATCCAATAGTTGAATCAAGTGCGATCGCGTAAATCACCAATGGATTATCTGGCGGCGTAATTACATCTTTTCCCCCTAATATTGGCAACGATTAATGTGTAGGGGCGGGTTTAGGGACTCAATTGGGCGGGTTACCGATAACTGAACAACAAAACCCGCCCTTTATTTAATGGCGCTTTTGATTCCAATATCTGTCCAATAGTTGAATCAAGTGCGATCGCGTAAATCACCAATGGATTATCTGGCGGCGTAATTACATCCTTTCCCCCTAATATTGGCAACGATTAATGTGTAGGGGCGGGTTTAGGGACTCAATTGGGCGGGTTACCGATAACTCAACAACAAAACCCGCCCTTTATTTAATGGCGCTTTTGAACTCAATTTGCTCAAGGGTTCTGTCATTTTAGCAAAGATAGGCTCGCATCCCTTACTACTAACATCGGTGGGTTACAGCGGATAGTTCATTAAATAATTACCGCCTGAATTAAATTCCGCCTAACCCACCCTACGAATTATACAATTTTCAACATATCTTGGTCAGGGCGCACGTCGGTAATTAGGGCGCACGTCAGTGCGCCCCTACCATCCCGACAGGTTAATTAAAATCGCAATGTGGTTCGTATTGTGCCAATGAATGCATCATCGTTATCGCTATTATGATCCGGTGCAGTTAGCCAAATTATCCCTGGTGTAATGGTAATAGTATCGGTTAATTTATATTGGTAGAATGCTTCTAGATGGAGGGAGGTACTCGGATCATCAATGCCTAAATCCTTCAGGCGATCGCTTCCGGTGACTTTGGGTTCCATCCCGACGATAAATCCGCCGAGATTGCCTGTTTTGCCCAAATCTGGTAAGGCTAATGTTAGCGCCCAATACCACAAATTAGCATCCCCTTCATCAATAACCTTGGCGGTGGTATACCCCGCCCATCCTCCCACCACAAATCGGGGATTAAGTTGTACCGAAGCGGCGAGGTTAAAGGAATTGGTGACGACGGGTAAGTCTAATTGATTGACTAAATTAGTATCCTGACTGCCAACTTGCCAGTCTTGGTTATAGGCATTAACATAAGTCAAGCCAATTGTAGCGCGATCGCTCGGCTTGTAGGTGACTTGGGCTAATGCGCCATAAGCCCCATCAAATAAGCCGTTACCGGGTTCCGGATTTCCGCTATTTCCGGCTAAATAACCCAAGCTGATGTCTAAGTCATCATTTACCCGATGTCTTACCCCCAAACCCGCCCCATTGACGAGATAATAAATCGGAGGACGAGTAGCAAAACGAGACACCGCCCCACTTGCACCATCCCCATCTAGATAAGGGTTAATCGTATCGGTAAAGTCATCTGCATCTCCCCCATTCGCCGCGATGACGACTTGTGTCTGACTGCCGATGGGAAAACGGTACAATAAAGCATCAATCTCTAAGTCACTATCCCTAGCCCCAGTAAAAGATAGTTCCCCTTCCGGTGTACCTGTGCGACGTTCCAGACGCCCTAACCCTTCCGCTTGCAGTCGGGTTCGCAGTAAATCTCGACCCGTGAAACTGGTGTCTAAATTTAAGCGGGTACGATGTCCCAATGTGGTAACCGTATCATCCTCAGTAATAATCCCCGCCGCGCCAACAATCACTTCCCCATCTAGTTTGGTGGTTGTCGAAAACTGCGTCAGTTCCAGTTCCCGAGTCCGGGCGGTGAGGGCGTCTACATCTCCCCGTAACAGAGAGAGTTCTAAGACAAATTCATTGGTTAACTGTTCCAGGGTGGCTAAGTCTGCGGGCGGAACATTGCGTCCTCTGGCAATTAATGCTTGAATTTGATCCAAAGCTTGACGTAATCCGGCGGCAAATTCGTAGCGAGTCATTGACCGATTGCCCCGGAAGGTGTGATCAGCATACCCTGTCAGTATGCCATATCGTTCGATGAGCGATCGCAAGGCAGTATATGCCCAGTCAGTCGGTTGGACATCCCGCAACTGGGAAACATTCGTCACTTGCTCTAAGCTATTATTATTATCCCCGTACTGATTAATGGGGTCTAAAGGATTTTCGGTAAAACCACTCAACTCATTCTCTAGAGTTTCTCCTAAGAAACAAAATTCCCCTACACCATCACACTCTTGCACCTGAATCTCTTGTGCCGTAACCGTTCCAGCCCACAGCAGCCAAACCGCGATCGCTGGACTCATCCGCAGCAGCAAAAGTTGTTCCATTTTTCAAGTTCTCCTCACATCATATCCTAGTTACATCCTTACACTTTGACGCAGACAAGGCAGATGCTATAAGGTAGATTGCAGAAGTGGTAGAAGGAAAAAGTACCCCTGGTTAAAGACAACTCAGATCAAGTCCGATTGAATTCTTTTCTATCAATCCCATGCGCTTCATACCAATGAATTTCAGTTTCACAGATAGTGCCATCGCCAAGGCAAATTCTAGCAATTCCTTCTACCGGGATGCGAGAGGGAAATAGTCCCGCCGAAATCATTCTGGCAATCGCTGTATTAATGGGTGCGATCGCGGGATTGCTGAATGTCTTGGTTCCGGTGATGCGGAAAGAGTCGCCCAAGTAGCAAGTAGTGGCATGGCACACCTTATTTGATGAATTAGAATTACGCCCGGAAACTGTAGGGGCGCAAAGACTTGCGCCCGATTCAATGATAAAATCTATTCCACCATTTTAGCTGTGCCACGCCAGTAGGGTGCGTTAGCGGGGCAATAATTTAGGGGAAACTTTAATGAATTGTGTTCCCCGCGTAACGCACCAACACAAATGGATAATATAAATAATCGCGTTTTAAACGTTGATAATCTCGGAAAGTGCGATCGGCTAACATATAGCAAAAGGCAGAGGGCAGAAGGCTCCAAGGGAAAAGATTGTCAAATCCGGCTGAGTTATCCGGTGAGGAAGTCTTACCGGGTTTTGTGTTGAATTTGTGTCGGGTGTGGGGTTAGCGCGATCGCACTTAAGGTGGGCAATGCCCACCCTACATTGCACAATCACCCGGATTTCATATCCGCGATCGCATTCTTCGTCATTGACGCAATGGCTTTATCCGTGGCTTTGGGTAAATGATAGTATTTCCCCCCGGCTTGCTTGGCTAATTCCTTGGCAAACCCTGTGGAGACAAACTTGTTCTCGGTATCAATCACCAATAACTGAATCCCCATTGCCCGAATTCTTGCCGCTATCTCCAATAATTCCCCTTTAATATCCGGCTTTTCGCCTTCAGGTAGCGGTTCACCCAGAGAACGGGCTAAGGGAATATTCCCGCGTCCATCGGTAATCGCCACAATCACGATTTGACCGATATCTCCCGACATTTTGGCATTCGTACCGACGCGCACCGCCTGGGTTAATCCATGTGCCAAGGGAGAACCTCCCCCACAGGGTAAGCGATCTAACCGTCCTCGTGCCAAGGCAATGGAACGGGTAGGCGGTAATAACACCTCAGCCTGTTCACCGCGAAAGGGAATCAGGGATACTTGGTCACGATTTTGATAGGCTTCGGTCAACAGTTGCATTACCGCACCCTTCGCCGATTGCATCCGGTTGAGTGCCATGGAACCCGACGCATCCACCACAAATACCACCAACGCCCCAGCTTTGCGGGCGAGGCGTTTGGAACGCATATCCCCCGATTCGACGATAACTTTGCGGTTCGGCTGGCGTTCCCGGCGGGCTTTCTGATAGGGTGCAGCCGCCCGTAATGTGGCATCCACGGCGATGCGTTTGACGGCACCTTTGGGAAGTATGGGTTTGACATAGCGCCCCCGATCCTCGGAGAAGATAATGCTGCGCGTTCCTGATTTTCCTTGCCGTTGCGCCATTTGAGCGAAGTAGAGAACACTGGGATCGAGAACCACACCCTCGGTATCAAAGACGAATTCTTCCGGGATGCTGGGGGGTTCTTGTTCTTGTTCTGGTTCCTCTTGATCCTCTTCTTCCTCCTGCTGATCCTCCGGTTCATCTTGATCTTGAGACGACTCATCCTGGGGCGGTGGGGGTGGAGGGGGTGGTGGCGGTTCCTCTGGTGGGGTCTGGACGATGGTAGAACGGGGGACAATCACCAATTCCACGGCGCGTTTCAAATCGTCAGCACTGACCGTCTGACGCCCATCTAGGGCGGCTGAGGCTTTGGCGACGCGCACGGCAAAGAGTTCCGCCCGATGCCCTTGCACGCCACCCCGCAGGGCTTCTTCCACGAGATAAGCAATTTGGTCAGATGTAATTTGGACGTCTTTGAGCCATTCCCGTGCCAGGATAATATCAGTTTTCAGGTTATCGATGTCTTCGTTATATTGACCGAGAAAGGCTTGGGGTGAACTCGTGTACGCGATCGCTTGTTCGACGGCTTGCACTCGCTGATCCAAAGCCAATACCCCATCAGCCGAGAGGGTTATGGCAATTCTATCCAGTAAATGCTCTCGTAGGGGTCCTTCATCGGGGTTATAGGTGGCGATTAATAAAGGCTTGCAGGGATGCTGAAAACTAATCCCTTCCCGTTCGATTTGGTTGCGCCCGTCGGTGAGAACGCTTAACAGTTGGTTGGCGATTTGGTCATCCAGGAGGTTGATTTCATCAATATATAACACCCCCCGATGTGCCTGTGCCAAGAGTCCAGGTTGAAACACAGGTTCCCCCTGTTGGACTGATTTCTCCACATCCACGGAACCCAAGAGGCGATCTTCAGTTGTCCCCAGGGGGATTTGTACAAACGGGGCGGGGATAATTTCCGTCTCCACGGTTTCTGGTGTAACGCCTTGGGCTAAAAGCTGATCATCCCATTCTTGCGGATAACGGGGATGACAATTGGAGAGGGAACCCTTGACCACTTCAATCGGCGGGAGTAGGGCGTGAAGGGCGCGTGCCATCACGGATTTCGCCGTTCCCCGTCGTCCCGCGATCGCGACTCCTCCTAATCCGGGGTCAACCGCCGCCAATAGCAGCGCTAATTTAATCGCTTCTTGCCCAACAACAGCCGTTAGGGGAAAATTGGTTGCTGGGGCAGAGTTCAGCACAGGCATAAGGCAAGCATGACACTATCAGTTTTTCAGCATACCGCGTCCTGGAGCGGTTTGGACGGTTAGCGGAAAAATCTCGTGCATGAGGGAGATGGGGAAGATGGGGAAGATGGGGGAGATGGAGGAGATGGGGTAGATTATGTAGGAGCGGGTTTCACTACTATCGTTTGAAATGGTGCGTTACGCTACGCTAACGCACCCTACACCCGCCCCGACCTAACCGTTCAATTATCACAAATGACGTAGCTTGCTGTTCAAGGGCAGCGAGTTCTTCACCGTTCACGTTAGTTTAATTGTTGTGTAATATTCTTGTATAATATTCATCCACACGCCAAGTAACAATTCGTTTTAGTAAATGGCTGGATCGGGTTGGGGCGTCTTTGCCCTATTATCGCGGGTATTTAACCTCGAAAGGCATGGACAATAAACCTGAAGCTCAGTTGAATACAATGTCAGTGAAGCCGTTATTTTTGCATACTGAACTTTGTCACTCTTGTAACCGAGCCTATCAGATCTCGCAGCGGGTGGAACAATTGGGTGTATGCGTGGCGATTGTTTTAGCAGGGTTGGCAATTTTGACGGATGGTTCGGGGATGCAAATGGGAGCCGTGTTGTTGGCAGTTGCAGCGTTAATTGTTACCCTTGGGGCTAATCAACTTAAACATCGCTTTGAAATGTATTCAGACTCTCATTGAATCAGGGAACTTAGAGGATTACAGGTAAAATTACCTTAAAGGTAGAACCCACATTAATCTGAGAGTCAACCTCTATTTCCCCTTGCAAAAGTTGCACCAACCGCCCCACAATTGCCAGCCCCAATCCGGTACTATCGGGTAAGCGTTTAGTATGAGAACCACCGCGAAAATAAGGGTCAAAAATTTTAGCTTGGTCTTCTGGAGCAATACCAATCCCGGTATCGGTAATCGCGATCACAAAATGATTAAATTGCTCATTTTGATTATTACACTCAACCTGGCAGGTGATGGTAATGCTTCCCGTTTCCGTGTAACGAATGGCATTACTGACCAAATTGGTGATAATCTGTTCGAGTCGCAAGGGATCAGTCGTAACTTGCTTCGGCGCTAGTTCGTAATCTACCGTTATTGTTAGGTCTTTTTCACTAGCTGAGGGCGTTAACGTATCGACCACATTGCCGATCAACGCGCAGACATCAATGACCTCTGGCTGCAATGTTACCTGTCCCGCCTCATGACGAGAGACTTCTAAAGCATCGTTGATTAAGTGTAAAATTTGTCGCCCATTTCTGAGTACCCGCTCAATGTGATCCAGACTGACAAATGTGTCTTGGGTATTGTGTTGACGTAGAAATAGATCAGACGATATTAGAATTGACTGTAGCGGATTTTTCAAATCATGGGCTAAATGGGATAAATTATCTCGATGAGTGTCTACTAAGCGGGTGAGTTCGTGATTGGTGAGGTTGACTTGACTTTGCAGTTTTTCTAACTCCTGCAATCGTTCTTCTGTATAACTGTTGAAACAACGACCAATCACTTCATCCAGTGCCATATCAATGATCCGGGTGGCTTGCAAAACTTGAGCGCTCGATCCTCGCAAGAGATCCGGTTCTAAATGAGCAAAGATAATCTGGCGCAGAATTCGATATTCTCGCGCGACTTCGGTGGGATCGTAGCCTTGTTTAGCTCGGATTACCCCATGTTCTAAACTTTTCTCGACAATTGTTTGATGTGCGCCATTTTCACAGTCAGAAAGGATTTTGGCGATGGCTCGCAGCACCGAGGGTAAACCATCCAGTACCGCCTTATAGGTAAGTTCACGGGTACTCTCAAGTTCCCCATCTTGGCGAACCGCTTCCACCCAGTTGTTGACGATTGAGTCCAGTTTATTCAGTAATTCTTGACTAAAATCCATGGTTGAGCCGGATCATTGGAGATTGCCAAAGGTAAGCAGAATGCAATCTAGTATAGGTCTAAATTTCTAACTTTGGGGGGTTGCGCTTATATCCTTAAGATTTTATAAAGATTAATAATTGATGATTGAAATGTGATAATAGAAATCCCTCGCGGAGTTATTGGTGATGAAATTTAAGGTTATTGGAGAACTGCTCAAGGAAACGATTCAAGAATGGCAAGAGGATAAAGCGTCACGGTTAGCCGCCGCCTTAGCCTATTACACGGTGTTTTCCCTAGCACCGTTGTTGATTATCGCGATCGCGATCGCGGGTTCGATTTTTGGTCCGGAAGCCGCACGAGGGGAGATTGTCGAGCAAATTCAAGGTTTGGTGGGTACTGAGGGGGCTAAGGTGATTGAAACGGCGATTCAAAATGCGAATCGACCAAATGTTAGCAGTATTGCCTCAATTATCAGTATTATTGTGCTGCTGTTTGGTGCATCGGGAGTCTTCGCTCAACTGCAAGATGCTTTGAATACCGTTTGGGGAGTACAACCGAAACCTGGACGACCGGTTAAAGGTTTTTTACAGAAACGGTTATTGTCCTTTTCGGTTGTGCTGGGGATTGGCTTTTTACTCTTAGTGTCTCTAATTGTCAGTGCGGCATTATCGGCGTTGAGTAATTATGCTAGTGATTTACTTTTTGGTGTCGATTTTCTCTGGTCACTGTTAAACTGGGTACTGTCTCTAGGCGTAATTACGCTGCTCTTTGCGATGATGTACAAGTTTCTCCCGGATGTGAAAATTAGCTGGGGAGATGTCTGGATTGGTGCGAGTATTACTGCCCTACTTTTCACGATTGGCAAGTCTTTAATTGGTATGTATTTAGGGCGAGGAAGTTTTGGCTCAACTTATGGCGCTGCGGGTTCATTAGTGATTTTTCTGGCTTGGGTTTACTATTCAGCCCAAATTCTGTTTATCGGGGCAGAATTTACCCAGGTTTATGCCAGTAAGTTTGGCTCAAACATTGTTCCGGATAAGCATGCGGTTCAACTGACTGAAGCTGATCGGGCAAAACAAGGAATTGCTCATACCGAAGCCCTGAAAAAAGCGACCGGAGATTCAGAACAGTCCTCAAAATCCGAGTCTGGGAAGCAGTCGGGTAATGCGGGAGCTAAAGCTTTGAAAACTTACCATGATGTTGCCCGAAAAATGGGACTCGATAAAAAAAGCAAATAAGGGTTATTTGTCATTTGTCATTTGTCATACTCACTGCCCTTGAGAAGCAAGCTACGTCATTCGTCAGGGAACAGGCAACCGTAGGGATTTGAGAAACCTGGTGGATTACTAATTTGACCCCACTACGAGATAGTAACGGGTGACTCAACAGATTCGCCAGGGTAGAGACGTAGCAGGCTATGGTTCTACATCGCCGATAATTATTGCTTTAAGTGCTAGTGTAATAGAAGCAGAACGGTTAACAGCCTTAGAGGTGGGCTGCACGGATTTCATCACTAAACCGTTTCACGACTCGGATTTATTTGCTGCCATACGCCACCATCTGGGAGTCAGGTTTATCTGTGACAAACCCGAAGAAACTCCCATGCCAACGGAGACAATTCGCTTAATCTCTGATGATGTGGCTATCCTACCGACAGATTGGCTATCATCGTTTCACCAAGCTACCCTGGATGGAGATTTTGAGGAAATGTTAAGCTTAATTGAACAAATCCAAGATCAGAATCAAACCTTAGCCAATACCCTAACCCATTTGGCTCATAATTTCCAGTTTGAACAATTACTGGATGCCACCGAACCTTGGGCAAGTCAATCCCTCACCAATGACGAATGACGTAGCTGGCTTCTTTTCGGGAGTGAATTCTCCACCGTTAACTTTTATTGTCCCTACCTACTTATTAATAAATCAACGGGGCATTAGCCCTACTCTATTATAGACCTAAAAATAGATTATAATTTCCAGAACTATCAGGTTACCTAAAAAGCAAACTACAAAACCATGTCATCTCGTAGTCCCCTCTTGCAAGCATTATCCCAATCCCCAGCCCTTGATCGCCAGCCTCTAAGAGTGACTCCGCAAATGCGGGTAACGGAGGTTATGGATCAGCTTCATCAACGTCAGAGTAGTTATGCTTTAGTCATCCAAGAAAACCAGTTGATTGGTATTTTCACGGAACGGGATGTTGTCCGCATTGCCGCCCAACAGATGGCGTTAGACAGTTTAACCATTGAATCGGTGATGACGCCTGATCCGATTACCATTTCCACGGATCAACAGGACAGCATTTTTTCGATTCTTTACCTATTGCGCCAGCATAATATTCGTCACTTGCCAGTCATCGATGAAAGGGGTCAAATGATTGGCGTGATTACACCTCAAACTATTCGAGAGGTGATTCACCCGACAGACTTATTGAGATTCAAACGAGTGGGTGAAGTCATGAATACCCAAGTGATTCAGAATTCTGCCACGGCGTCTCTACTCGATATTACGCAACAGATGGTGACGCACCATAAAAGCTGTATTGTGATTACGGAAACATCAAACACGACTGATATTGTTCCGATTGGAATTGTTACCGAACGGGACATTATTCAGTTCCAAAAACTGGGCGTAGACTTTGCCACCACGACCGCCGAAACGGTAATGAGTCACCCGATTTTGCCAATTTACGTTAATGACTCGATGATGCTGGCAAATGAAATGATGAAACGCCATAAAGTTCGCCGTTTAGTAGTGGTCGATGAAGCCAAACGATTAGCCGGACTGATTACCCAAACGACCATCCTGGAAGCGCTTAATCCCCTAGAAATGTATACTACCATTGAAATATTGCGGCAACAAGTAGATGAACGAACCCAGGAGTTAAGCCAAGCCAATGAACAATTGCAGCAAGAAATCCGCCTCTATAAGCAGTTAGAGAAAGAACTGCAACACGCCAAAGATGAAGCCGCCGCCGCTAACCAAATTAAACGTGCCTTCTTAGCCAATTTAAACCATGAATTTAGAACCCCTCTGCACGCCGTTCTCGGCTTTTCTCAACTCCTGCGCCGTTCCGAATGTCTCTCGGTTGAAGAGAAAAAAAATGTCGGTATAATTTACAGTGCTGGAAAACATTTGCTGGAACTGTTGGAAAACCTGTTGGAATTAGCCAAAAGCCAATCCACTCATCTAGCGGACGATGAGGTTGATTTTGAACTGTCTGATATGCTACCTCCGGTTTCCGAATCGCCGGTGACGATTACCTTAACGCCAAAGGATCTGGCTGATTTACCCAGGGATTGGCGAAAATCGCTCCATCGAGCCACCATTGAAGGCGATTTTGATGTAATGTTGATCCTAATTGAGCAAATTCGCGATCGCCATGAATCCTTAGCCAATGATCTCTCCACTTTAACTCATGAATTTAAGTTTGATTACCTATTAGCCTTGACCCAACCACCTCCTGACGAAGATAATGACGATTGAGTCACGTTCTCCATACAAAGGGACAATTTTAGTAATTGACGATATCCCTGATAACTTGCACTTATTAACGGAAATGTTAACCCAGCAAGGGTATAAAATCAGGATTATTCCCAATGGACAACTGGCGCTGAAATCAGTAGCGAACAATCCGCCGGATTTAATTTTACTGGATATTGTCATGCCAGATATGGATGGCTATCAAGTATGTCAACAGTTGAAAGCCTCGGCAAAAACCCAAAACATTCCGGTCATTTTTTTAAGTGGGTTAAATGAAACCTTGGATAAGGTCAAAGCCTTTGAAGTGGGTGGGGTAGACTATATTACGAAACCCTTTCAAGTGCAAGAAGTGTTAGCACGCCTTGAAAGTCAATTGCGCCTAAAACGGTTACAACAGCAACTTATCCAACAAAATATCCAACTGCAACAAGAGATTCAGGAACGCCAGCAGGCAGAAATTGCCCTGAGTGATAGTGAGAAAAAATATCGCCATCTAGTTGAAGCCTCACAAGACTTAATTTGGTCAGTTGATTGCCATGGAAATTACACCTTTGTCAATCCAATTGTGCGAAATGTTTATGGCTACTTTCCCGATGAAATGCTGGGACGTTCGTTTACCGACTTCTTGGCACCAGAATGTCGAGAAGCGGATGTCAATCTTTTTAGAATCCCCCGCGTCCCTTCACTTCGTTCGAGGGCAAGTTTAACCGGGGGAGAAGTCAAGACTAAACAAGTGGGCAGTGGTACAGGTTTGGGTTTATCCATTAGCTACCAAATTATCGTCGAGAAACACCAAGGACAACTCTCTTGTGTGTCCACCCCAGGGGAAGGGACAACCTTCCTGATCGAGATTCCGATCAAGCCGCGATCGCAACAGCCAATAGAACTCCCCTTAAATGACATGGATCTTGCGAAGGAAATTAGCTAAAGTTTTGGGTTGTTCAGGTATCTATCTGTAGGTTGACGAATTTCTGGTATCTAGCGATCTAATCTAATAGAAGCTTAAACCAATAATTAAGCCGTCTATTCAGGATTTACTGCCATCTTGCACCTGTTAAGAATAGACGAAACAGCAGATACCCTAAACAAGTGCAGCCTGAGAACCCTCTGCCTTGGAGCCTTTTTAATCATGACTGTAACCTCCTCCACTCCCTCCAAACGAATCGCTGTTTTAATCGAACAACAGTTCGAGGATATGGAGTTTCAAGTCCCGGTAACTGCCCTGCGTACCGCCGGGGAGGATGTGGTGATACTGGGGTCTTGCCTCAAGGATGAGTACAAAGGCAAGCGAGGTAAAGTTATGGTTAAACCCGATGGCACCACCTCTGAATCCCGCGCCCAGGATTTTGATGCCGTGATTATCCCTGGTGGGAAGGCACCTGACAAGATGCGGGTTAACCGGAATACCGTGCTATTTATCAAGGATGCCATGGCAGAAAATAAATTAATTGCTGCCGTTTGCCATGGTCCGCAATTGTTAATTGAAGCGGATTTGCTCCAGGGTAAACAGGTGACAGGGTTTCGGGCGATTCGTAAGGATCTGGAAAATGCCGGGGCGACGTATATTGATAAACCTGTCGTCATTGATGACAATCTGATCACCTCCCGCAAACCCAGCGATTTGCCGATCTTCACCGCCGCCATCCTGACTCACTTAGGTCATGGCGCGGATATACCCCACCCCGATAACCCTGCCATTGAATGGTGGCACTATGGGCAACAGTGGAATGGATTGAATAAAGGGGAGATTGTCAAAGGACTCGGCGTGGCGCTGCGTGACGAACAAAACACGCTGAAAGCGTTTGAGAGTTACGCCCAGAGGACTTCGGAACAGGAGACGCGATCGCTGTTTAAGCAAGTCTGTGCCTCGAAACGGGATCATGTCCAGATGCTCAAGCAGCGTTTAAATAAGCTGGTTGAACCCGACTATTGGGACACGTTTGGAATGCCAACGGATACCGAACCCCAGCAGGGGGAGCAATCCAGCGACGAATTAGCCCTGATGCGGCAGGCGTTGGGCGATTTGCAAACAGCAGTGGTAGATGCTTACAGCCTGGGTAGTAAACTCACTGACCCCGCCAGTGCTGAAATTTTAACTCAAATCGAGAAAGACAGTAGTCAGCAAGAACAGC
This sequence comes from Coleofasciculus sp. C1-SOL-03, assembly GCF_040220555.1. Taxonomy (NCBI): domain Bacteria; kingdom Bacillati; phylum Cyanobacteriota; class Cyanophyceae; order Coleofasciculales; family Coleofasciculaceae; genus Coleofasciculus; species Coleofasciculus sp. C1-SOL-03. The sequence continues at coordinate 119,222 of NZ_JAVJUO010000194.1, read as the reverse complement.
GTCTGGCTCAACTGTATCAGGCGAAATTGGGTGCTGATACCTAGAGGATGTTCAGGCAAAACGCCACCGTTCTCACCTGACTGAATTAGTGGTCTAAAATTTGTTGACAATTTAGGATAATTATGCTGTTCAAAAATAGACAAGAAGCAGGTCAAAGACTCGCCAGCGACCTAAAAGAGTATGCCAACCGCCCGGATGTGATTGTTTTGGGATTACCCCGTGGGGGTGTACCTGTAGCGTATGAAGTGGCTCGAGGACTCGATGCGCCTCTAGATGTGTGGCTGGTTCGTAAATTAGGCGCACCGGGTCATGAAGAATTAGCCATGGGCGCGATCGCCAGTGGTGGTACGCGCATTTTAAACAAAGACGTGGTGCGATCGCTGGGTGTATCCGAGCAAGCGATTGACAAAGTGGCAGCAAAAGAGCAACAAGAATTAGAACGGCGGGAAAAGGCTTACCGAGGGGATCTTCCGCCTCTAGAGTTGCGCGATCGCACCGTACTGTTGGTGGATGACGGGTTAGCCACAGGGGCATCGATGCACGCTGCTGCCGTTGCCTTGCGACAGTACGATCCCAAGAAAATCATTGCCGCTGTCCCCGTTGCCGCCCCCGAAACCTGCCAGGAATTTAAAGTAGAGGTAGACGAAATTATCTGTACTGAAACACCCCAACCGTTCTACGCGGTAGGTCTGTGGTACAACAAATTTGACCAAACCACTGACCAAGAAGTGCGCGACTTGATGGAGCGTGCAGCCAGTCAACAACCGGCTAAAGCTTAAGTAGGTGGGGACAATTAAAGGGATCGTCATTTGTCGTTTGTCATTTGTAAGGGTTTAGGGACAATTGTAGGGGCGGGTTTAGGGACTCAATTCAAATATCCACCAATAACGGAACAACAAAACCCGCCCTGTCTCACCAATAACGGAACAACAAAACCCGCCCTGTCTCACCAATAACGGAACAACAAAATCCACCCTGTCTCACCAATAACGGAACAACAAAACCCGCCCTGTCTCACCAATAACAGAACAACAAAATCCACCCTGTCTCACCAATAACAGAACAACAAAACCCGCCCTGTCTCACCAATAACAGAACAACAAAACCCGCCCTGTCTCACCAATAACGGAACAACAAAATCCACCCTGTCTCACCAATAACGGAACAACAAAACCCGCCCTGTCTCACCAATAACAGAACCACAAAACCCGCCCTGTCTCACCAATAACAGAACCACAAAACCCGCCCTGTCTCACCAATAACAGAACAACAAAATCCACCCTGTCTCACCAATAACAGAACAACAAAACCCGCCAAATTATCAGACGTTAAGACGTTATAGATTATAAGATTACCATGCCTACAAAAACTAAACTGACCGATGCTGTGCGTCAAGCCGCACATCCTATTTCCGGGACATCATCAGACTATGATGCCCTACTCGATCAGATCGGGGATGCTCGTTTTGTCCTCATCGGTGAAGCCTCCCACGGCACCCACGAATTTTATCAACAACGGGCAGAAATCACCAAACGGCTGATCCAAGAGAAGGGATTCACGGCTGTCGCCGTGGAAGCCGATTGGCCCGATGCTTATCGGATTAATCGCTACGTTCGAGGTGTTAGTGATGACCCCGATACTATCGACGCCCTAGCCGATTTCCAACGTTTCCCCACTTGGATGTGGCGTAATGCCGATGTATTAAATTTTATCGGCTGGCTGCGAGAGTACAATGATGCTTTACCGCAGGATGCGACAAAAGCCGGGTTTTATGGCTTAGATCTCTACAGCCTCTATACCTCAATTGAAGCTGTTCTCAAGTATCTGGAGACCATTGATCCAGAAGCAGCCGCCCATGCGCGTTATCGTTACTCCTGCTTCGATCACTTTGGTGAAGATACCCAAACCTACGGATATGCAACCAGCATTGGCATGAATCAACCCTGTGAAGATGAGGTGGTCGATCAACTGGTGGAATTACGACGCCGTGCGGCGGATTATGCCCAACGAGATGGGCGTATTCCCGAAGATGAATTCTTCTATGCCGAACAGAATGCCAGACTGATTAAGAACGCCGAAGAATACTATCGTTCCATGTTTCGGGGTCGAATTTCCTCCTGGAATTTACGCGATCGCCACATGGCGGAAACCCTGAACCAATTGGTGACTCACTTTGAGCAACAGGGTCAACCCACGAAGGTTGTGGTTTGGGAACATAACTCCCACCTCGGCGACGCTAGAGCCACCGATATGGGCGCGGCTGGGGAACTGAATGTTGGTCAACTGGTGCGTCAGCAATACCAGGACGATGCCTTCCTGATTGGCTTTAGTACCTACACCGGAACCGTTACTGCTGCATCCAACTGGGGTGCATCAGCGGAACGCAAGCAAGTACGTCGAGCGTTATCGGAAAGTTATGAAGCCTTGTTTCATCAGACCGGACAGCCGAACTTTTGGCTGAACTTACGGGAGCAAAACCCCGCCGTGCAAGGGTTACACAAGCGCCGCTTAGAACGTGCGATCGGTGTGATTTATCTGCCCCAAACCGAGCGTGTCAGCCATTATTTCCAGGCGCGATTACCGGAACAGTTTGATGCGATTATCCATTTTGACGAGACTCGCGCCGTTGAACCCTTAGAGCGCACGCCTCAATGGGATCGAGGTGAAGCCCCCGAAACCTTCCCCATGGGCGTGTAATTTTAGCCGGTTGTCGGGACAGATAAGGCAAAAGGCAGTTAACCAGCCAGTGGTTTAAACCACTGGCTAAAAGCTTAAGTCGTCTAAAGACGACTGGATCAGGTGTTTGGGCTTACTTACTGACAAGGTATGAACGAGTTAAAGCCGATGTAGATCAGACCAAACGCAAACTCGCCAAGTCGGGCAAGGGCTATATTTGTTTTAAGAAAGATGAATTAGAAACTCATTTTTCCCTCATCCGTCCTGTCCTCAGATAAAGGACGAAATGATTTACCTTACGCTGTTGTAAGCTTCTTGTCACCACACTAACGATAACAACAAGCCCAATATTTTTTAAGGAAAATTATAGTTTCATAAAAATGTTTGCACATCCTACCTAAGCCGTGCTAAATTCCAAAGTGGTATTTCAGTGTATTACAACTACACTGACATGCCTCCATACAATTGAATTAATATTGTCATGAAGCTGGATTTACGGAGTTTTTTTCAAGCAACGAATCCCGGCAAAACCTTGTTTTTGAACAACGCAGAAACAGACTATAAGTATTACATTGATTTTTCTGTTGTGCGTGGGGGTCAGGTGATCGAAGAGTTACGTGAAAATATCACCTTATGGTCACCGGATACACCAACCTGTCAGCTATTCACTGGACATATTGGTTGTGGCAAGTCTACGGAATTGTTACGCCTGAAGGCAGAGTTGGAATATCGCGGGTTTCATGTCGTTTACTTTGTCTCTGATCAAGACCTAGAGTTTGAGGATGTCGATATTAGCGATATTTTGCTAGCCATCGCTCGTCAGGTGAGTAATAGTCTCGATACCCTGAAACTTGAAGAATCAACCAATCTCAAGACGAGGCTAAAGCAAGTCAGTAAGCTGTTGCAAACAGAGATTGAATTATCTGCCGAAGCCTCACTACTGGGAGTGGGTAAGATGGCAGGAAAAATCGAAGAAGAGTTCTCTGTTGATGTTGGTATTCCTGGAATTGGCAAAGTCAGCCTCTCCTCTGAGGAAGGACTCTCTCTGATTGCACCTTTAATTGGTAAAATTTCCGCCAAAGCAAAGGCGTCTCCTGAGTTACGGAATAAGTTAAGAAGCTATCTGGAACCGCAAACCAAGGGAATTTTAGAAGCAATTAACTCCGAATTATTAGAACCGGGACAGGAACAACTGAGAGCCAAGGGTAAAAAGGGACTGGTGGTAATCGTCGATAATCTTGACCGCATCAGTAATACTCCAAAACCCTTCGGACGACCGCAACAAGAATATTTATTTGTAGACCGGGGGCAACAGTTACGTCAACTTAACTGTCATGTTATTTATACTATGCCCTTAGCGTTACGGTTCTCCAAGGACTTTGGTACCCTAGTGGAGCGATTTTTGGTCAATCCCCAAGTGCTACCGATGATCCCAGTGCGATCGCGGGATGGAACAGAATGTGCGGAGGGAATGAAACGACTGCGACAAATGGTACTGGCAAGAGCCTTTCCTGATTTGAATGAGCAAGAGCGTCTCAATTGGATCACCGAGGTTTTTGATCATCCTGCAACATTAGATCGTTTGTGTCAAATTAGTGGCGGTCATGTGCGGAATTTACTGCGGCTATTAAATGACTCGATCAAAAAACAAAAAGGATTACCCATTTGTCGCGACTGTCTAGAAGATGTAATTCGAGAACATCGCAATGATGCGGTTTTAGCTGTTAGTGATACCGAGTGGCAATTATTGCGCCAAGTTTCCCAACATAAAAAGGTGGCAGGCGCTCAAGACTATAAAACTCTAATCCGCAGCTTGTTTGTCTATGAGTATCGGGATGACGATGGGTATTGGTTTGATATTAATCCAATTTTGGCAGAGGCAAAGGAATTAAAGTCATGATGGAATCTTACTCCTCTCGGAAAAAGCTTTCCCCTAGCGAACAGTCGTTAGAAGATTTGGCTTGGGCAATTTCCATGTCTGAAGGGGAATTTTCCCTAATTTGGGTTCACTGTAACTATGCACTATTACAGCAGCAGATGGTGCGGCGATTACGCCAACGTTACCCAGAGATGCGAACAATTGTCCTCGAACCCTCAGTAACTAGGCTCTACGCCACAATTCGTGAGCAATTAGGACATGAACAGCCTTCAGCTTTAATGGTTTTAGGCATAGAGTCAGTGCGGGAGATTAAGCAACTCCTGAGTTCAATGAATTCAGTGCGAGAGGAGTTTCGCCAGCATTGCCCCTTCCCAGTATTGATATGGATTAATGATTCCATTTCCCAGCAACTGACACGGATTGCCCCTGATTTAAAAAATTGGGGAACCCTGACTGAATTGATGATTACGCCGCAAGAGTTGCAAGACATTCTCCACAAGCGAGTGAGGCAACTCTTTAAAGCGGTTTTAAATGCAGGGGCGAATCGCTTCCTCTCCAATGAAGCCATCTTTGGCTGGCGCTATCTCTCAGAAATTAAATGTGCGATCGCAGATTTGAAGCGCTATAATCTGCCATTGACACCAGAACTCGAAGCCTGCTGGCAATTTGTGCAGGGGCGAGATGCGTTTTTGGTTGGTCAACTGGAACAAGCATTAACCTATTACAAAAACAGTCTAGATTTTTGGGAGCCTACAACTCAGGATAATCCTACCCCCTGCTTATTAGAACGGCAAGGAGTGCTACTGTTCCACATTGGCTTGTGTTATTCCCGCACCGGAAAACTGTGTCGCTCAGACAACTGCTTTTTCTGTGAAGAATCTCTGCCTTATTTACAACAATGTCTGGAACGGTTTAAACAGGCACAGCGGCAGGATTTAGTGGCTAAGTTTAGCAACGAATTGGGCAAGGTACTGCGACAACTTAAGGATTGGCACGAATTACAGAAGCTGGCACATCAATTTCAGCCACTACACAAAAGGTATGGGATGAGCGTAGAATTGGCTCAAGATTACAGCTTTTTGGCAGAAGTCGCACTCAACCAGAAGCCATCTAACCCGACTGAGGCAAAGGAACTGGCGGAAAAAGCCCTGGAAATTGTCAATCGTCTTCCCAGTGAACAACAGCAATATCGGGGGTTACATCTGCTGGTATTAGCGCAAAGCTTACGACAAGTAGGGCAGATTCAGGAGGCGTTTGAGACACTAGAAGCGGCAAAAAATGGTGATCCAGAGGACAATCCGCAGCTTTACATTCAGATTCTTGAGGAATTGCGATCGCTGTATTTTGAGCAACAGGATTATCTTCAGGCATTTGAAGTTAAACAATATCAACGCTCAATCGAGCAACAGTTTGGTTTTCGGGCATTTATTGGTGCCGGAAATTTACAACCCCAGCGACAGCCGAAATCTGGAGTTACCAGATTGCAAAAAACAATTGCCCCAGAGATTATTGCTTCAGGAAGAGAACGGGATGTTAAGCATTTGATTGCCCGCATGGGTAATAATCAGCACCAACTGACGGTGATTTGTGGACCTTCCGGTGTCGGTAAAAGTTCTCTGGTGAATGCGGGTTTAATTCCTGAACTCAATCGTCGCAGTATCGGTATTCGCGATAGTTTGCCCGTTCTCCTACGAGTTTACACCGACTGGTGTCGGGAGTTGGGTCTATCCCTGGCAAAGGCACTTGATCAACGAGGAATAAGCTTACCGAATCTACCGGATTCCCCTGTGACTTTGCTTGAGGCGTTACAACGCAATGAAGAGGATAATTTATTTACGGTTTTAATTTTTGACCAGTTTGAAGAGTTTTTCTTTGCTAGCACTGAACGGAACCAACGGCAAATCTTCTTTGAGTTTATAGCTGAATGCTTAAGGATGAGTTTTGTTAAAGTCATTCTGTCAATACGAGAAGATTTTATCCATTATTTACTGCCTTGTAATCGTCTCAAAACAATGGCAATTGTCAACAAAGACGTTCTCGGCAAAACTTGTCTCTATACATTAGGAAATTTATCCCCAGAAGATACCAAAAATGTAATCCAAAGTTTAACTGAAAATTCGGCATTTTCTTTGGAGTCAGCTTTGATTAATGAAATAGTACGCGAACTTTCCAAAAATCAGGGAGAAGTCCGTCCAATTGAATTACAGATTGTTGGCGCACAATTGCAAGCCGAAGGAATTACTACTCTGGCAAACTATAAGCAGCTTGGCTCTCAAGCTAAACAAAAATTAGTCCAACGTTACTTGGAATCTGTTGTGCGAGACTGTGGTAGCGAGAATGAAGAGATTGCCTGGTTAGTTTTGTTTTTACTGACGGATGAGAATAAAACTCGTCCTTTGAAAACTCATGATGACTTGAAAAAAGAGATTCTAGAACTACTAGAAATTTCACGGAAATCTAAACTTTTAGAAGGATTGAGAAATAATTTCTGGAGATATATATTTACTCTAGATTTGACGACAAAATCAAAAAGCAATGATTTGAGATTAGACAAAACACTTAAAGTTGTCTTACAAATTCTTAAAGAATCAGGTTTAGTCTTTCTTTGGCAAAGTGTCCCAGATAATCATTATCAGTTAATTCATGATTATCTGGTTGCTTTTATTCGCCAAAAAATTGGAGATGATTCTTTAGAAAAACTCCAACAGACTCAATTGCAACTTGATAAACTTTTACGGCAACAACTACGAATTTTACAAACTGTAACAGTGACTGGTTTCATGTTTATAGTTTTCGCTACACCAATGGTATGGCGACTAAGACAAGATGAAATCACAAGTAACCTTGAAAAAAACCTTGCTGAATCGGAAAAACTTTTTGCATCTAATCAAGAATTAGATGCAATCAAAAAAACATTAAGTTCAGGAAAAAAACTGCAAAAATTAGGTGGCTCAAAAACAGAAATAAATCCGAAATTTGAACAAATGCTATATCGAGTAGTCTTTGGATTTAAAGAGTATCAAGAATCTAACAGTATCGAAGGTCACAAGGATGCGGTTCTTCAAGTTGCTTTTAGCCCGGTTGACGAGATCATTGCCACGGCAAGTTTTGACAATACGGTGAAATTTTGGCAACCTGATGGCAAGTTTATTCATACCTTAGAAGAAAATCAAGATGAAGGGGATAAAATCAATAACTTAGCTTTCAGTCCTGATGGTCAAATGATTGCTACGGCAAGTTTCGACAAAACAGCCAAAATCTGGAAAATAGATAGAAAGATAGGCAATAAGTTAGACATAAACCTAGTACATACCTTGAAAGGACATAGTGATGGAGTTTTTGGCGTAGCTTTTAGCCCGGATGGCAAGCTCATTGCCACGGCAAGTGGGGATAAAACAATCAAACTCTGGAACACTGAAAATGGCAAATTGCTCAAAACTTTGACAGGACATGAAGATGTGATTGACGGAATAGCATTTAGCCCAAATGGTGAGATAATTGCCTCAGCGAGTTGGGATGGGACTGTCAAACTCTGGAAAACTACGAATGAAAAATCATTCCGCACCCTAAAAGACGAAACCTTAAAAGAAGACAATAGCCATAGTAATCGCGTTTTCGGAGTTGCATTTAGCCCCGATGGTAAAATGATTGCCTCTGTGAGTCGAGATAATACAGCTAAACTCTGGAACACTGATGGTACATTACAGCATACGCTCAACGGTCATACGGATCGGGTAATCCGAGTTGATTTCAGTCCCGATGGCAAGAGAATTGCAACGACCAGTTGGGATAAGACGATTAACATCTGGAGTAAGGATGGCACTTTACTCGAAACCCTGGAAGGGCATACTGACGGTGTTTTTGGCGTAGACTTTAGCCCTGATGGTCAGATGATTGCCTCTGCTAGTCAAGACAACACAGTCAAACTCTGGAAGCGAAATAAAAGCTTAAATAAAAGAATACTTAAAAACCATTCTCAGGAGATCCATAGTATAGATTTCAGTTCAGATGGTAAGAAGATTGCTACAGCAAGTGAAGACAGCACAGTCAATCTCTGGAAGACTGACGGCACTCTGATAAACACCCTAGAAGGGCATCACTCAGGAGTCTACAACGTTATTTTCAGCCCAGATGGTACACTTATTGCCACGGCGAGTTGGGACAATACTGTAAAAATTTGGCAGGCTGACGGCACTCTTCTAGCAACTCTATTCGGGCAGACTGACGATATTAACAGCCTAGCTTTTAGCCCTGATAACCAGATCCTCGCCACGGCGAATAAGGATAGAACCGTCAAACTCTGGACACTCGATGGCACTTCAGTGACAACCTTGAAAGGGCATCGTGATCAGGTTCAGGGAATAGCGTTCAGCCCAGACAGTCAGATGATTGCTACGGCAAGTTGGGACGACGAGGGCATACTGTGGAATCGAGACGGCGAGTCACTGGCAATCCTAAACGGACATAGCGGTGAAGTTAACGGAGTAGCGTTCAGCCCAGATAGTCAGATTATTGCCACAGTGGGTAAAGACAAGACGGTCAGACTTTGGAATCGAAAAGGCGAGTTGCTAGAAACCTTAGAAGGTCATACCGATGAAGTTAGCGAAGTCGTGTTTAGCCCAAAGGGTCAGAAAATTGCCACCATGAGTAAAGACAAAACCGTCAGACTCTGGAATCGAGACGGTGAGTTACTCCATACCCTGTCGGGACCCAGGGATTTTGATTGGCAGGTGAGATTCACATCTAAGAATGAACTCATTGCCTCGGCAATTAATGATAAGACCCTGATTCTGTGGGATGTGACTCTTTTGCAGCCAAATCAGCTCATCGAGCGTAGTTGCGATCGCCTACGGGATTATCTCCAGAATAACGCTAATCTTGAGGAACGCGATCGCAGTCTTTGTGACGGAATTGGCTCTCAGCCCTAGGACATCGGTCAAGAAACTGGGTTTCTTTGGGTGAAAACTTAATATTTCGTTGTCATCCTCACGAGAAACCCGGTTTCTCATAATACTTGACCGACGCTCTAGCCAACAGCGCATCCTTGTCTAAACGTGATCATTAATCTTGCCATAGTTTACTATCTCCTTTATACTCCAGTCCGCGCAGGCGGACTACCCTTCGGGAAGGCTTCGCCTATGTTTGTGTAGCTGCGATTTCTAATCGCCAAGGGCAAAAACGGGATTACTTCGCTTTTTGTTCCATGGGGGATGCGAGGGGGATCAAACGTATCCCATAAGAGCGGAAAGTGCTGTATCCCCAAAAATTTATCTCGCCAACATATCTGCCAATAGAGCGATGATGCATCTTGGACAATTTTGTTAATTTGTTAATTACTCAATTTTATTTTAATAAGAAGATGGTCAAGAACTCTATGAACAAGTGCGATCGCAACTGGTTAACCACTATCCACTGATGTCGATTGGTTGGATTAACCATGAAACTCCTTTCCTGAAATGGACAGAACCCACCTTAGAACAAGCCGCAAAAAATCTCATCGAACTGGGTGCAAAGGCGATTATTTTTAAACCCATTGGCTGGGCGACAGATAACTATGAAACGATTCTCGATGTAGAAGAAGCCATTGAGTCTGTACGTGACAAGTATCCGGATGTCACCTATATTCGCCTAAACTGTGCCAATGATCATCCCGATTTCCTAAAAATGGCAGCAGATTGGGCAAATCCTGAGATTGAATGTCTCAAAGTAAACAGTAGGGGCGGGTTTTACAGATAACGTATGGCAACAAACCGTTAACGTGACTAAACCCGCCCCTGTAGTGTTTCTCATTTCATGGGTACAGGGCTGAGGGCGCAAGCCTTGCGCCCCTACCAACCATGTTCTCAAAGGTCGTGAAGAGTCAAAACCTACCCAATCATTTTATATAAGTCGAGAACCACGCAAATAGAGCAAAACTAACCACAAACAGTAGATTCGATAACGGCGTGTCTTGGTTTTCATGGGCTTCCGGAATGATTTCCTCTACCACCGAAGTCATCAAGGTTCCCGTGGTAAATGCCAGTACGCCTAACTTCCATAATTCCGATTGCCCGCGCAACAACCAATAGCCAAGGCTTGCTCCTACTAAAATAGGCAGAAAGAAAGATAAGGATAATCGTAAACGGATACGGCGTGGCAATTTGTGCTGTCTAAATTCCGCGATCGCAGCAAATCCTTGGGGAAGATGAGCCACCACCCTGGCTAATGCGAGGAGTAAGCTTAGGTTACGGGCAATTGTAGCACTACTACCAATCATCAATCCGCCACTGAACAGATGGATAGAGAGACTGAGGAAAATAATCCAGGCTTGACTATTACCCTGAGTGCGATCGCGATCGCGTCGATGTTGCAGCCATTCGATCCCTTGATGCGTCAGGATGAAGAACCCCCCACCTGCGATAAAAGCCAGAATCGGCACCCAAACGGGTTGTACCGCGATCGCTCTGGGCATCAACTCCAACGATAAAACAGCCAGCAGCACACCAATGACAACATGCAACGCTAACCCCAGCGTCCGCTGTGACACAGGTAAGACTTCTGCCAAGAGTCCACCAATAAAATTACTCAAAGCGGGGAGTGCAGCCAATCCTAAAACAAGCGGATAGTCGTTCATATCTTGCACCACTGACCCTACCTAATAATAGAGGTTGCTGAATAAGTGTTGTGGTAAGAGGGAGCAGGGGAAGCGATGTAGAGACGTGCCATGGCACGTCTGGAAGCTGGGGAAGATGGGGGAGATGGGGAAGTTAACTCAACACTCTACCTTACCTATTGCCTATTACCTATTACCTATTGCCTATTGCCTATTGCCTATTCCCTGTTCCCTGTTCCCTGACAAAATTCAAACCCGATTATCTGGAGCCAGAGTGCAGGGTTGACTCGGATCACCCGTTTCGATTTGGATCGTCGGATGTTCAATGCCAAACTGGTCATGCAGATGCTGGGATACCCTCATCAAAAAAGCATCACCCGGATACCCTTTGGGTATCACCAGATGAGCCGTTAACGCTATTTCTGTCGTACTCATCGCCCAGATATGCAGGTCATGGACTTGAGTCACCTCCGGAAGTTCCGTTAGATACGTGCGAATAGCAACGGGTTCAATCCCTTCCGGAACCGCATCTAGGGCTAAATTCAGCGACTCCCGAAACAGTTGCCAAGTATTCACCACCACAACCGCCACAATAATTAAACTGACAGCCGGGTCAAACCATAGCCACCCCGTCACCGCGATCGCAATACCCGCCAGCACTACCCCCACAGAAACCAGCGCATCCGCCGCCATGTGCAGAAATGCACCGCGAATGTTCATATCCTGTTTACGACCTGAGATGAACAAAAGTGCGGTAATGGTATTAATCACCACCCCAACCAAGGCAACGCCAATCACAATACCACCGGGTACAGATTGAGGCTCAATAAATTTACCAACCGCTTCCCACGCCACCGCACCCATCGCCACGAGGACAAGGGTAGCATTTAAAAGAGCCGCCAAAATCGAGGAACGACGGAAGCCGTAGGTATAGCGCTTAGTTGGAGAACGTTGGGACAACATACTCGCCCCCCAAGCCAGAACCAAGCCCAAGACATCACTGAGATTGTGACCTGCATCCGCCAGTAACGCTAGGGAATTGTAGAAGATACCCGAAAAGGCTTCAACTACGACAAACCCGCCATTGAGAATTAAACCAATGGCAAAAGCACGATTGTAGTTGAAGGATTCGTGATGGTGATGGTGATGGTGGTTGTGGGACATGCTGTGATTACCCAATGTAGATTCTCTCTCTCCCCGCCCCAAAACTATGAAAACGGTGGTCTACATCCTTTACGGGGATACCCTATAGTGATCCAAGATAAATATTTATGAGAAAAATGTTACAAAGCTTAGTAAAATAACATCATCTGTTAACTAAGTATTTTTTCTCATCGTTTATGATAGCCGATTCATTTCCCTGGCTGAGTGCGATCGTCCTATTACCACTCGTTGCCTCTCTTGCCATTCCCTTACTGCCCGATAAGCAGGGTAAGACCGTGCGTTGGTATGCCCTGGGTGTGGCGATCGCGGATTTTCTGTTGATGGTGTACACCTTTTGGCAGAATTACGACGCCAGCCTTACCACATTCCAACTCACCGAAAAGTATACCTGGATACCTCAATTAGGTCTCAGTTGGGCAGTGTCTGTGGATGGACTGTCACTTCCCCTGGTACTTCTGGCTGGATTAGTGACAACGCTCTCCATTTTCGCCGCTTGGCAAGTTGACCACAAGCCTCGCCTCTTCTATTTTCTGATGCTGGTGCTGTATTCGGCACAAATTGGCGTCTTCATCGCCCAAGACATTCTGCTTCTGTTTATTATGTGGGAACTGGAACTGGTTCCCGTTTATCTCCTCGTCTCGATTTGGGGGGGACAGAAGCGTCAATACGCCGCGACCAAATTCTTACTCTATACTGCCGCCGCCTCTATATTTATTCTGGTTGCTGGGTTAGCCATGGCACTCTATGGCGAGGGGACAATCAGCTTTGATATGGTGGAACTCGGCATCAAGGATTACCCCTTGGGATTAGAACTGCTGCTGTATGCTGGATTATTAATTGCCTTTGGGGTTAAATTAGCGGTTTTCCCCTTGCACACCTGGCTTCCTGATGCTCATGGTGAAGCCTCTGCGCCTGTATCAATGATTTTAGCTGGGGTACTCCTGAAAATGGGCGGATATGGATTAATTCGCCTGAATTTAGAGATACTTTCTGATGCTCACGTTTACTTTGCCCCAATTCTGGCGATGCTAGGGGTGATCAATATTATCTATGGTGGACTCAACTCCTTTGCCCAGCCGAATATGAAGCGGCGTCTTGCCTTTTCCTCCGTGTCTCACATGGGGTTTGTCCTTCTCGGAATCGCCTCATTCACCGACTTAGGGATCAGTGGGGCAATGTTGCAAATGATTTCCCACGGTTTAATTGCCGCTGTGCTATTCTTCCTAGCTGGAGTTACCTACGATCGCACCCACACCTTAGCCTTAAATAATATGGGGGGGATTGGTCAGGTTATGCCCAAAGTATTTGCCCTGTTTACTGCTGCTGCGATGGCATCCGTCGCCCTGCCGGGAATGAGTGGGTTTGTTAGTGAACTCTCTGTCTTTGTCGGCGTAACCACTAGCGATATTTATAGTTCAACCTTCCGCACAGTAACAGTTTTCCTCTCCGCGTTGGGATTGATTCTCACACCTATCTATCTCCTCTCCCTACTCAGACAAGTGTTTTACGGTGCTGGTGTTGCCCCAGCCTGTGAAATTGATAATGCTAACTTCGAGAATAAGGAGGAAGAAGGCGCGGTTTGTTTTGGCACAGATTGTGTGTTACCCGCTAATGCCGTCTACACCGATGCTCAACCACGGGAAGTGTTTATTGCGGCTTGCTTTTTAGTGCTGATTCTAGGTATTGGATTCTATCCCAAACTCGCCACCCAGCTTTATGATGCCAAGACAGTAGCGATTAACACGCAGCTACGGGAAGCCTATTTCCAAGTTGCCCAAGACAAGCCCCAGATTTATGCCCAAGAATTCTCGGTTCCTCAAATTCAGGAACCATCAGTAGCAACGGTTTCCTCTAATCGGTGACTTCAACGTCTCGAATTTTCGTAGGGTGCGTTAGGCGCTTACTGGGATTAACATCACGAATAATTTGGGCTTTTGCGCCGTAACGCACCGTTCTCAGGTGCGTTACACTTATAGGGTGCGTTAGGCTGTCGCTAACACACCCTACAAGATTGGCGATCGCACTAACACCTCTGTGAAATAGCGTGTCACTAACCTCTCACTCCCCACCTTTACCGTGTCAATAAATCCGTGAAATCAGTGTTACTTGGCAGTTAGAGTAAATGATTCGATGAGATAAAAAACCCCAGCAGAAATCCTAAAATTGTCGAAAAAACAACGGAACTGCCTCCCAGTTCGTAAGCTTCCGGCATCATCGTACTCGCGACCATGGCTAAGATAGCGCCACCGGAAATAGCCTGGGCGATCGCAACCACAACTTCTGATGTATTATTTTGTAAAAAATAACCCCCAACGGCGCATAAACCACTGAGAATCACCACACCTATCCATAATCCCAAAATCTGACTCGTTTTCGTTCCCGCTTGTTTCATTCCCGTGGCGCTGGATAAGGCTTCGGGAAAATTAGAAATAAATACCGCCAATAAAAAAGACCAGCCCAAATCGCTATTGTGGGAATTCATGCCAATCACCGCCGCTTCTGGGATATTGTCAATTAATGTACCCACCAGAATGGCAAACGGTGTAGACTGTTTGATCAAATTTTCCAGGGTTACTTGATCATCCCGGAGTAACAAATCCAGTTCAACTTGATTCATAACCTGCTGTCGCCATCGATCGAAACGATGTTCGACCACCATGCGTGATTCCGTAGCGACTTGCAGTCGTCGGGCTAAGGCGCGACTCAAAGACCAAGCCAGATGAGGCGACCAAGTGAGCATGGTGTGGAAATGTTCCTGGTGTAACTGATACAATTCCATCGGGGTGCGAGCAACCACGGTGGCAGATCGCGGTTCTCCAGTCAAGAGTGCCATCTCACCAAACACTTCTCCCGGTCCCATCGTACCGAGAACTTTTCGACCCTTTCGGACTTCGGCTTCACCGTCAACAATCATATAGAAATAGTCACCAGGGGTTCCATCTTCACAAATTACGTCTCCAGGGTGGGCGTGAATGGGATTGAGAAACAGGGCAACTCGTTGCCGTTCTTTGGGAGGTAGATTTTGCATCACCTCAATGTGGGCGATGCGATTAAGGATATCAGCCACCTGTTCCTGACCATGTTCAACCAGGTAGCGGCGACTGGATGCGGGTTTACGCAGAAATCCGCCATGTTGGTCGATATAGGATGTCAGTCCGGTAAATAATATCCCTCCTGCCATAAATCCAATTAACAGGGGGACAAAGCCACTGTGACGATAGACCGGAATCGTGATTTCAAACGCGATCGCCGACAGTAGTGTACCACTGCCAAATGCCATAATCGTCGCGGATAAGTGGCGACTCGGTTGCCAAAAGACTCCCACTGACGCGCCCAAGGCTAAACTAGACGCGCCCAGAATTCCTTGCAAAAAGGCTGCCGTTGGCATAGGTGGCTTGCAGTTTTTAGGTCAGTTTTCATCCTATCGGAGAAAGGGCATCAAAGGATGTGGGATTGTCTACAAACGTTAAACTGAGGACAGGGGCATAACCAATTGATTTCTCTTTCAGGCTATCAGGTAACAATGATTGAACTCCTAGCTGTACTCTCAGTAGCAGCCGCCGTAGGAATGAGGATTGCTTTGCCGTTATTGGTGATTGGCTTGTTGCAAAGCGATAACCTCTGGAATGAAATTCCCCTGCTGTCTCGCATTCATCCCTCGGTTTTGGTCGGTATTTTGACCTCCTTCTCATTATTTGAATTATTTGCCTCAAAGAAGTTGCTGGGACAGCGAGTCTTGCAAATTGTCCAACTCCTGTTTAGTCCTGGGGTTGGGGCAATTATGGGTATTGCTGTCGCCCGGTTTGCCAACGCCCCTGTAGAAATTATTTGGATTGTCGGGATAGTGAGTGGGTTATTGGCGTTTGTCCTGCAATTGGTACAAGTTGGCTGGTTTTTTCGCTTGCGCGGTTTACCGTTATGGGTGGTTTTTAGCCAAGATGTTTTATGTGTGGCGTTGGTTATCTTTGCCTTTGATGCGCCTCAACAAGGGGGATTAATTGCGCTGATTCTGTTGTGGTTGGCGATTCGCAGTTCTCAACAATGGCGTCGTTTATATGGTAGAAATAATCGTTCGCGGCGATATCGGCAAGTTTTGTAGTTTGATTGGGGATTATATTATATCCTTTGGCATTGAAAGTATTTTTTTAACGCAGAGGTACGCAGAGGTTAGCGCAGAGGGGCGCAGAGGACGTTAGAGGATTTAGACAAAAATTTTATAGACCCAGATTTTTATGTAGGGTGGGCAAGTCTTATAAACATTGAAGCTTTTATTCTCGTTCGTTGTGCTTGCCCACCACAGGATAACTATCACGTTTTACTCTATCCAGATTTATAGAGTTCATCAGCCACCTTTTTTATAATATCGTTCAACATCTGGACCCACCAGGGGACCCACATCACAAGCCCGAAAAGCTGTTTTCAGGGTGGTAGCGCGGTTGGGAGGGAGTGAAGTCATTGGGTGAATTGAATTAGAATTACGCCCGGAAATGTAGGGGCGCACCGACGTGCGCCCGATTCAATGGTCAAATCTATTCCACCATTTTAGCTATGTCACACCACCATCTTGGGTTGACCCATGTTGCTAGGGCGGAATCTAGGGCTAAAGCCCTTACTACAAGCTATCTTCCCTTTCAAATCAAATTTGTTTGCATCAGACAGACATGATGTCATCTGGTTTGAATTTGGCGCGATCGTTTAATAAGAGTCCGTGTGAGCGTGCGCCCCTACAGTTGACATACCGCTAAGTAGTCGGACAAAAGAAAACGGCACTGTATCAAGTGCAAGTAAATCACCCTCAAACCCTTACTGTTCCCTGTTCCCCGTTCCCTGTTCCCTCATCTCAACCGTTAACTTTAATTGTGTCCACCCACTTACAACTTAGCCACCGCACCATCTCGACGGTTGTCACCAGCACCGACAAGTAAACTATCAGACGTTTTCATCACCGTATGAACCCCGCCAAAAAACAAATTCTTTTCTCGCCAACGCACAACCTGTTGGTTCGTCAATAATGGACTAAGTATTTCCGCTTCAGTTAAACCAGGTTCGACATGAAACCGACCATTTTCTCCATGGGTTCTCGGACTATTCACCGCTTGCTCAACAGGCATATTAAAATCTAAAATATTAGAAATAACTTGTAAAATAGCCGTCCTAATTCGATTAGAACCCCCTGACCCTAAAACAACTTCCGCCTGATTATTCTGCACAACAATCGAGGGAGACATCATCGACGAAATCCGCACATTTTCTTGCCACTGATGAAAGCCTTGGGGATTTAAGTCTTCCTCTCCTAACATATTATTCACCATAATCCCTGTCCCCGGAATCACGTAACCTGACCCTTCTCCGTTAGACGTGGTAACACTAGCGGCATTTCCTACCTCATCGATAACACTAATATGGGTGGTACTGCCCCATTTATTTACCGTTTCTGCTAAGTCTTGTTGATACTGGGCAAGAGAATCGTCAGCTAAAAATTGATCAACAATATTCTCTTGATACAAATAATCCTTCAATCCTGTCTGTCTGGCTGCATTCGTCAACTGCATAACCTGTGCCAGAATTTCTAAATGACGCGCACTGCCAAAACCCAGATTCGCTAACTCAACGGTCGATAATAATTTTAATGCCCAAGCTATCAATGTTCCACCGGAACTGGGAGGCGGGTTGGTAAATAAGGTATTGCCTCGATAATTAACGGTTAAGGGCTGCCGTTCGATGACCCGATAATGCTTTAAATCGTCTAAGGTTAAATATCCCCCGAATTCCTGACAATCGTTGACTAATTGATGAGCAATATCTCCTTGATAAAATTCCCGAACTCCCTTTTTCGCTAAATACGCTAACGTATCGGCAAAGGTTGTCATAGTTATCATTGCATCGGGTTCGATAGGTTTCCCGGTGAGAATAAAAATGTTTTGTCCGTTTTGCTGCGCCATGATAATTGGCGTCAGAACTGAGGTTAAACAATAGTATTGAAATCGATTTAATTTAATCCCATGCTTCGCATAGTGAATTGCTGGTTCGGCTATAACGTGGAAGGGTAAACTACCTAATCGTTGGTGAACGTGAAACACGCCAGCCATATTTCCGGGAACCGCCATAGAACCCAGTCCGATATGAAACTCTTGGATAGCACCGCCAAAATTAACATCAACGGGATAAAAATTAATTTCATTCTCAGGACGTTTCTGACGCGGAGTTTGGCTAAAAAAATCAAAGAGAATATTTTGATTCGTTTGGGTATGGGCTAAGAGGAAACCGCCTCCCGCTGCTGAGGTGAGTCCCGGTTCCGTGACAAAGGAGGCGAGAATCGCCGCAACCGCCGCATCAAACGCATTACCACCTAGGCGAAACATTTCCCTACCCGCCTCAGCCGTTTTCTCATGTCCAGCCGCGATCGCGCCGCGTGTTTTTTGTGTCATAACGGTTAATGTCTAGTCCGAATACCCACCAGAAGCTTTTGAGTTATAGCAGTTATTCACATCATCATAACCAGCATCAGGATCAGCATCCGGTTGTGACAGTTACCAAATTGTCTCGTTTTTCAGCCATCAGAGTGGCTTGTAGTAACCGCTTTAGCGGTTCTGAGGTTAGACAGTCTCCCTGAGAGGATAAATAGATTCAGTCGCCATTGACAATTAATAAAAGTGGCACATCTCTTGTTCGGTGAATTCCATTCAAACGTTTAGCGTTGAATACAACAGGTACACTATTAGGACTGTTGATGTAAAGGAGTTACGATGAACAGATATCTGGATCAAATCTTGAAGCGGCGTCGCTGGTTACTGCTGAGTCTGTTTGTCGCTCTAGCGATTCTCACCTATTTTAGTCAACACGTTTAACAGAACTATTTCCTTTGTCTCTCTTGTCCCTTCTCAGAACGACTTTGGCAATGTAAGGGATGCACCCATTCCCTATTTTATTGCCTATTGCCGTGACCACTACTTATCGAGTTTGGCGCTTCCGTAGAGAAGTTGTACCCAAAACAGCCATCATCAGTAGACCTAACACTGAAGCAGGTTCAGGAACAGATTCCGACCTCGTGTCGGTCAAAGGAGGCATTGGTTCACCTCTATTATTCTCTGAGTCAGTTGGTGACTCTGGGGAACTTACAGCATCAGATTCAGCCAGGTTACTGGCAAAGCTGAAATTATCCATTTGAAACGCTTCATTCGCCGCCGAGATAGCCAGTGGAGGTGACTGCATCGCAAACGATAGGGAATTAAATGCTGTATCCGCGACGATTCCCAGGAAACCAGTACCTTGTCCCTGAAGATACTCCGAGAAGACGACTGTATCCACACCCGGTATTTCATCAAACAAACCCGAAACCGTTAATCCTCCATTACTGGTTGTTGAGCTAAAGTCAGCGCCGAATCCGAGTATTTGAGAGGGAAACTCAAACTCGACACTCTCAGAACGACTCGGTGTAGAGGTATAAAATTGACCCGTTTCGACTGATGACACCCCTGTAACCTGAATGCCATTCTCTAGGAGTAAGTTTTGACTGCTGCTTTGAGGAGTAGAGAAAGTCTCTGTAGTAATACCAGAAACTGTTTCCTGCCAAGCCGTCCGGTCAGTAAATACAGTCACTGCTTCAGCCGGAGTCACACCTGTTCCCAGAGCCATCAAAGTCGCGCTAGCTGCTGTCATCGATAAGGTTTTCATGGCAGTTGATGTAAACATGGTTGTTTGCGAGTAAAGGTTTACAAGGACTCTTCTTTGAAGAAAAAAATTGGGAAGTGTAATTTGAGGGGAAACAGTTGGCTTACATTACATGGTTTTGTTGGTGTTCCTGAACAGTGATTTGATTTGCTTGCTTAATTCAAGCCTGTCATATACGTATTTATACTGTCGAGTAAAACCACTTAACTTTGCAAAAACTTTGATATTTATCAATGATATGAAGCCAGGTTCAATATCCTGCATTGCTTTAATAGCAGTGGTTTTGGCGATTTGCGTTAGACAATAAATATAAAAACTTTACAAAGTGAATAGTGTAAATAATGAAAATATTGATTTATGAAAAATTTATAGAATTTGTAAAGGCTTTATGAGGTCTTCACAAAAGACCAATAGAAAAAATATATCCGTAAAATTCCGGAATACTGAAGTGGGGATAGATGAGGTTCTTTATCAAGTTTTGATAAAGTGCAATTATTTTTTATCCGAAGAAAATTCCAGTGAAGTTAAGCGTTCTATTTTTGGCGCAACGCAGCAGGTCTTGTGGCTGATTTAATGGAAACAGCAAACCTATTCCACCCATGACCCGTTCCTCTATGTATCACCTTGGCTTTGGGCAAGATGACCTCGGTTCACCGCCGCCTACTCTGGCGCTGTTATCCGGTGATCCGCAACGTGCTTCTCAGATTGCTCAAGACTATTTGCAGGATGGGCGTCTACTCTCGGAAAATCGGGGATTAAAGAGTTATTTGGGCAAATTGTCCAATAATTGCCCGATTTTATCGGCAACGAGTGGTATGGGCGCACCGTCTCTGAGTATCGTGGTGAATGAGTTGGTGCAATTGGGGATTGAGACAATTATTCGCGTGGGGACTTGTGGCTCGATTCAAGAGTATGTCCCGGTGGGTAGTCTTGTGATTACTCGTGCGGCATTATGTCGTCAAGGTGCAGCTAATGATATTGCCCCAATTGAATATCCGGCGGCGGCTGATCCGTTTCTCACAGTGGGATTAGTGGAGGCGGCGCGGGAGTTAGGGATTGAGCATTATCTGGGGATTACGGCGTCGGTGGATACGTTTTATGAAGGGCAAGAACGCACCAATTCGGCGAATCCTTATTTAATCCGTCAGCTTCAAGGGATTACTCAAGACTATCGTCGTTTGCATGTTCTCAACTATGAGATGGAATGCGGCACATTATTGAAAATGGCAGGGGTTTACGGATTTGCAGCGGCTTGTGTCTGTGGGGTGATTGCCCAGCGAACGGCTGGAGAGGGAGTGATTGTTGGGGAAAAAGAGGTGGCGGTGCAGCGTGCGATCGCGGTAGCCATACGTGCAGCCGAAAATGTTGACAATAGGGCTTGCTGAATAAGTGTGAGTAGGGAACAGGGAACAGTTGTAGTGCGAGTGTATCGCTCGCTACAATAAACTGTCTCGATCGCACATTGCCATTACTCCAGCCTACCGCCGTTTGAACAGTCGAGGGCGATGAGATGGAATCAGCAAGAGGTAGCCGTGCAGTCTGCGATCGCGATCATTAGGCGTACACTGGATAGATTAGTATAATCTCTGGCGGCAAAATTCCCAGGATGTTAAAGACTTTTAATCAAACCAAAACCGTTTATCCCTTTTTCCTATTTCTATTTACCTTATTCCTGACGATCTCACTTGCCCTCCCTTGGGTTAGCGCCCAAGAACCGCCCAAGCCCAAGCCGCAACCCTGGCATATTGATGGGATAATCGCTGCCCTCGACGATGGGCATGACAAAGTTAAAGAATATGCATTCTGGCAATTAGTTCGATATGAGCCACAGGACTTACAAGCTGTCATTGAAAAACCAGAAGATGAGGATATTGCTGAGAAAGCTGTCAACATCCTTAAGGATAAAACTGTTGATTCACACATTCGTCACCTGATGGTTTATGCATTAGTCAATCTGGGGGAAGCGGGTGTCAACTATATCCCTGATATGCTCAACTTTCTCCAGGATGAAACCGTTGACGGGTTGGTTCGTGGCTCGGCAGCTGATGCATTAGGCAATCTAGGGGAAGCGGGCGCTATATACGCTCCTGAGATTGCCAACATCGTTCAGGATGAAACAGTTTCCTCATGGGTTCGTGGCTGGGCGGCTTATATATTAGGCAATCTGGGGGAAGCTGGGGCTATATATGCCCCTGAGATTGCCAATATCCTCAAGGATGAAACCGCTGATTCAGGAGTTCGTAGTCGGGCGGCTATTGCATTAGTCAGACTGGGAAAAGTTGGGGTTGTATACATCCCAGAAATTCTTAACTTACTCCAGGATGACACCGTTTCTTCAGATTATCGTGGCTCGGCAGTTGTTGCATTAATCAAACTGGGGGAAGCTAGCGCTCGATACATTCCTGAAATTTTCCACTTACTCCAGGATGACACCATTGATCCAAGACTTCGTGGCTTCTTGGTGGGTGAGGTATTAGACAAACTGGGGGAAGATAGCGCTCGATACATTCCTGAAATTTTCAATTTCCTCAAGAATGACACCATTGATTATGATGTTCGTCGCTTCTTGGCGGTTAAGGCATTAGGCAAACTGGGGGAATCTGGCGCTCAATACATTCCGGAAATTCTTAACTTCCTTCAGGATAAAACCGTTGACTCATACATTCGTAACTGGATAGCTCTGGCATTAATTAATATCCGCAAACTGGAATTAAATGAGATTGTTTTTGTTCTGAATAATGTCTATGAACCTAATCAACCCGATTTTGCACAATGGCGGTTTGCAACCTATTTATTGAGTGGGGGTACTGAGGAAATAAAAATGCTATTGAAATGGCTTGGCTATCCTCAATTAACTCCGACAGCACTCAACTATGAAGAGGGTACAAAAACACTGGAACTGTTTCTCCAAGTCTGGGAAAACGCTCAGGATTTGCCACGACTGCAGACAGACTTAGCCGAAAAGATAGCCCTAGTTACCTCATTGGTTTCTTGGAAACCCCACGATATTGATTTACTGCGACGCCATTCCAATAACCTCAAAGCGGGAAACTTTACACAAGCTGATGCTGTGGAGTCGGTTATCCTCAACCTGAAAAAATAAAATGGGGTTCAAACCGTTAAGCTAAAAGCTGACATTCATCTCAAGTTGTGCAACTGTTTCTTGTCGGGTTTTATATAAATAAAACTTTTAAGTTCGAGATTTAAGTTTTAATATTCTAAAGACAAGGGGACTTAGGGCGGGCAGAAAACGTCACCAATAAATCCTGATTTGACCTGGGTTTGAGGTTGTAGTATTATCTTATTTAAATAGTGTATCTTGGTCACGTCATGGTCAATTTTAAATAAAAAACGCTTCAACGCCTTAATTCGGCGTTATTTTATTCGGGCTAGCGTCGGAAAAATTTAAATAATACAAGTATGCTGCATTACCCAATTGTCTGGACTCACTCAGGGGCTGATTTGACAAAAAAATAGTTTCATGCATTTAGTGCCTAGTTAGGGTTTGCTGCGGGGAGTTTTGTGGTAAGGGTAGGTATTAGGTTTTAGGTGCTATCCGTTTGTGCAGCAAGCACACATTTATGGTAGGGGCACGATAATATCGTGCCCCTACAATGATGTGGATTTCTGGAACACCCCAAAATTTCGTCGAAACTCCAGATTAGGACGAAAATAGGGATATAAGAGACGAATGGGAACTCTTGAATGTACATCTATCGCACCTCTGGGTTTAATGAGAAAGCAGAACGCTATGGAATTCGCGATCGCATCGATGATCTGTGTACTCAACTGCAAACTCAACGACTCGATGAAGTGCAATCTCGGTTTGAGCGGGTTTATCCTTACCTGAAGCGCCGCATCCTCAACCGCCGCCTGATTGGTCGTATCCTGCATCTGGATCATCAGCAACTGTTGTGCTTCATTGATATCTTTAAACGGGGTGATCACGACTATGAACAGTTTCTGGAATCCCCCCTTGATTATGGTCGCACCCATCTGGAACCCCAACTCGACCGGCAACAGATTCGCGATTGGTTAACTCAAGCCCAATCTCAGCAACAGACGGTTGCACCGTTACCCCCACTCCCAGAACCCTTGCGCCCTTGGCTTGATCCGCCGGGATGGGAACGGGATATTGTTCCCGATGATTGGGTGATCTATGAAAGTGAAGAATGGGTGAGACAGTTTGCCACAGTTAAACGGCAAGAAGCGTGGACAACCTACTATCAGATTATTTCCCAGATTAATACTCATACCGCCACATCTACGGGAAATGGTAATGGTAATCGTGCAGCCATCCCAACCGACAGCTTCGCCGAAACCCTGATTATTTCCCGTCAACCCCACCTTCCCGAAAATGTCAACCTCTGGGGGGAAAACAATTGTTACGTCCTCTACAGCCAGATTGAAACCACTGACGCCAGTGTTCGCGGTGTCTTGTTTCTCTTAGCCGCCTTTGATCATCCCCCCTCCAGCGCCGAGATTCGGGACGTGGGACGGCGCACCACCCTATTTAATGGTGCAAACACCCCCAACCGCTTATCCCAATCCCTGACTATCCACGAATTAACCCCCTTCGCCCGTCGTTCCTATCCCGCTTACCTCTTAGCCGATGACGAGAGTTGGCTGGCGATTGAATGGGGGAGAGAGGCAAATCTTGCCCTTTCCCCAGAAGAAGAGGAAATTCTCCAATCGGTATCTTGTCCTACCCCCGAAACCGATTCACTTCCCCTATTTATTAATGGACGGGCGGGTAGTGGCAAATCCACGATGCTAATTTATCTATTTGCTGACTACTGCTACCGTAAATACTACACCCACCAAGGACATCGCCGTCCCGAACCGCTTCCGGGTCAACCCCTGTTTCTCACCTACAATGAACGGTTATTGGACATTGCTAGAGATGGAGTGAATCGACTCCTGCGTTCCCACCACCGCTTTGTCGCTGAACGCAGTCCCGGTGATCAGATTCCCAACTGCGATCGCTATTTTCAACCCTTCGGTAAATTCCTGTTAAGCTTACTTCCCCCCCAGGAACGACAACGGTTTAACCCAGATCACTATATTTCCTTCCATCGGTTCAAACAATTGTATCAGGGAACCTGTCCCGAACCCGCCCTCGCTAAACAGATCCTGCATCTTCCCCAATCCCGCCGCTATTCCCCAGAAATTTGTTGGCACATTATCCGCAGTTTTATTAAAGGCTATGGTCAATCGGACTACATGACACCGGACGACTATCAGGAGGAAGTGCCTCGCAAAGAACGCACGATTGATGGGGAGAAATTTCAGGGCATCTATGAGACAATTTGGCAACATTGGTATCAGCATCTAACCACGGAATTGGGATACTGGGATGACCAAGATTTAATTGCCAGAGTCTTGGAATTGAACTGTTATCATCCCGACTATACCGCCATCTTCTGCGATGAAGCCCAAGACTTTACCCGCCTAGAGTTACAGCTAATTATGCGGCTGTCGCTGTTTTCCCAATACCATTTGGGATACCAACCGATTCCGAGTTTACCCTTTGCCTTTGCGGGTGATCCGTTTCAAACCTTAAACCCAACAGGATTCCATTGGTCTAGTACCCAAGCGGCATTTGATGCGGAAGTGATTACCGCCCTTGATCCGGCGGATCAGTTAAAGTTGACGATTAATTTTCAGGAACTATCCTATAACTATCGGTCAAGTCTATCTATTGTTCAATTCACCAACTTAATTCAGCTTTGGCGTCACGTCCTGTTTGACATTCCCGAACTCCAACCCCAAACCGCATGGCATCCGGGTGATTTCCCTGAACCGCAACTCTTTGTTCTCAATCAGACGATTCGTGCGGAGGAATTAATCACTTATATCAAAGATACGATTATCATTGTTCCCTGTGAAGAAGGGGAAGAATTGGCGTATGCCCAAGCCGATGAAGTATTATCTCAGATTTTTCCGCAGTTGAAATCGAGGGAACCGGGAACCGGGAATAGGGAACAGGAAAGTTCTGGGGAACAGGGAACCGGGAACAGGGAACCGGGAACAGAAGAGATGAGGGAATTAACTTCAAACTCCACCCTATCCCCCGAACCGCTAAAAAATGTTTTAAGCGCCATTTCTGCCAAGGGATTGGAATTTAAACGGGTAATTTTGTATAAATTTGGTGAAGAGTGTAGCGATAATGTCTGGAATTTACAAGGCGTTGACCAAAAAGTCAAGGTTGAATATTTTTTCAATAAACTCTATGTTGCCGCTAGTCGGGCAACGGATTATTTATTTATCGTCGATTCAGACACAGGAAACCGTCAACTGTGGAACTATGCCAGTGATGAAGCCTTGTTACAGGCAATGCTAGGCTATGCCAAACACAAAAGCCGTTGGCACGATAATGTGAAAACCCTGGCACCGGGTATGCCGAATATGGTCGAGACGATGCGGGAAGATGACCCCGGTGCGATCGCCCAAGAATTTCAGCTTAAAGGTTTACATGCAGAAAATCCCAGTTTACTACGTCGCGCCAAACAATTCTATCGGGATTTAGGGGATATCACTCAAGCCAACTATTGTCAGGCTTGGGCGCTAAAGTTTGAACGGCAGTATCGAGACGCGGGTCATTGTTTCCTGGAGTTGGGGGAATCGGATCAGGCGTGGGATTGCTTCTGGCAGGGGCTATGCTGGTCAGAATTGGTGGCTTGGTATGATTCGCACCCTCAATATCAATCAGCGGCTGAGAGTATTCTGGCGCGGTTTATGGTGACACCTACGGATGATTTAGCCGCGCTGGATAATTTTAGTCAGTTTATTATCAGTCATGAATCATGGGTTCTTCAGGGAAATCAACAGATTAATCAGCAAAAACAATGGCAGCAAGGAATTAAAGATTATGCCCATCGCCTTGAAACCATTCCCAATGATTCCTCAATACCCTCATCACAATGGCAGCAGTTTGGCGAAGTTCTAACTATCTTAGCCTCAGCAGGTTATCCAGAACTAAAGGTGCAAGCGGGAACCTGTTTTTATCGCGCCCAAAATTATGATCAAGCGATACAGTATTGGGACGAAAGTAATGCAACTCAAACCCCAGACTATCATCGGGCAAAAGCCTTTACTGTGGGTATGCCAGACGGATTAGCGCATTTGGCACAAGCAGGGGAAGCTGATCAGATTATCAGCCAATGGCGGCAAGCTGGCAAACCGCGCGATCGCAGATGGCTGCGCTATGTTGCCCAAGCGTTGGAAACCAAGCAGGAATACCAGCAAGCCTGCGTGGTTTATGTGGGATTGGATGACTTGGCTAAAGTTAAAGACTGTTTTCGACTAGCGACGCGGGATGGGATCAGAATCAAGCTACTGCGGCTACTGTTCCGTTATTGCTTCCGCCAGAAATACTGGCAAGATGCCCTGGAATTGCTAGACAGCGATTTGCCGAATGTCATCGGTTCAACCGAGGAAAAAGCCGCGCTGAATTTCGACATTGTTTATGAACTAGCAGGGTCAGAATTAAATCCAAAAGACTTGGGCAAAGACCAACGCCAACAGTATGCACAATTTATGAAAGAGGGGGTTTTATCTACCCCAGACTGGCAAGACTACCTATTGATGCCACAGATAGGAATTGCTCTGGAAAAAGTGGGAGCATTGGTGGAAACATTAGCATTTTATGAACAATTTGTCAACGATACGAACCTGCAACAGCGTCAATTTGCCCGGGAACGTTGGATAGGGACGAAGAAAAAACAGGTAGAGTATGTGACGAATCAGGGAAAGCTGAGGAAAGCAGCAAAATTGCAGTCTAATTTGATTAAAAAAGCACAGCAGTGGGCAATTAATCCCGATGAGATCTCTGTGATTCCCCCATTAGCGCCGAGAGAACGTCCTTTGAGAGATAAGGGAGTTAACTCAAAACGCAGTCAGGGCGGGTTTTGCACCAACGTTGTTATTAATAGCGAAAAGCAAGTTTCTAAACCCCGTCCCCAATCCCCTAAAACTGAGTCACTCACGATTACGGGATTACCCCCAGAAATAAGAGTAGAGGAATTCGAGAAGGGGGTGATTGGATTTACGGTGCGTCACTTAGCCATTAAGGTAATGAAATCAATCCATCACGTCTTAATTACCGATATTCTCAGCCATCGAGATGTGCGTGTGGATTGGGCAAAATGCCAGTTAAATTTAGGAGACGCGACTGTAGAAGCTGGAGAAAGTCAACAGTTATCCTTTGCGCTGGTTGCCAGTGGCTATCGGGGTGTTCTATTCTGTAATCAGCCCGAACTGCGACTGGAACTGGAGATTCAAGGATACCAGGATCGGATTGCGATCGCGCTGGCTGGTAGATAAAGTATTTTAAACCACTCAAGTGGCTACTACAGACATTCACAAAATATAGTTTTTGTCAAGTACAATTTATACAAATTAGATGAGTTTCCCCTGCCTTCCTAGAGTCGAGGAACGAGGCGACGAGGCGAAAAAAAGCAGATACACCCTGCCTTATTCAAGACCCTATAGTTTATGCAGATGACCCTCTAAACCCTTGACGAAATAACGGCTAGTTTTGTGTCATTGGTGGCAAAGTTCGTAGTTGCACGAAGCGTGCCATAAGTTCCCCGTTCTCTCACCTCGCCAACGTCTTCACCGTCAACACCTGTGGCGGTGTGGAATCGGGTGGATAAATAAACTCAACCTTGACGTTTCGCTGTTCCCCCGGTGCTAAATTTAACCTCACTAAGGGGTCAGACGGTTGTCCCCGACGCTGAACTAAATGAACATAGCGCCTCTGACTTTCCCCTTGGTCATCTTCATAACTGACCCGAACCGTTCCCCGAAAAAACACCTGTTCAACAGGTGGATTCAAAAACAGTAACTTATCTGTACCTGCCTCATCTTTTAAGGGCGTTTGCATCGATACCGTTACCGTTTGCGATTGACTTGTCGTATTCTTCAGGGGTAACCTTAGATTATATTCCACGCCATAATTACTGTGAGCATAATACGCCGTATCCGGATAACGGGCTAACATCGGCGCACTTTGAATTTGACCTGTATTTAACGTAATTAAATGCAGTGTCCCTAAGACATAGGAAAAAGCCTCACCGGGTTGAGGAATTCTCAGATTACCCGATGTCAACGTATCTGTAATCTCCGCTAACCATTCGGTTCCTTGAGATACCCCAGCCACTCGTCCAAATACAGTGGGTTCCATCGGCGGGTCAAGGGGGGTTGGCGTCAGATTCCGGGGTTCGGCTAATTCTCCTTCAACTAATAAGGTTTGCCATTCCGCTAATGTTGGGGCGTGGTATGTTCCATTGGAGTTCTGCGGCGCTTTCATGGCTAAATTGGCAACATAAACTGAACCATTACTACTTAACCGCATCATCGTGGAACGTCCATTCGATGCTGGCGCCCGTCGGATCGGAATCGGCTGATTCATCAACAGTTGAGTTTGCCCTGCTGCTAAGACGACTTGTTCCGGAAACCCCTCCTGACGAATCCCCCGCAGGATATCATTCATCGTGCGACTACCGGGTCCCGAATAAATCTTGCCATTGGGATTATCTACTATATCGGGTAAGTCAATAAACGGTGCATCGGGAGTACTTAAATAACTCGTCGCTTGCAAAACCTCAACCGTTACGGGTTTATCCGTGGGATTGTGCAGCAGTAATCCCTGATAAAGGGGACGAGTTTCTGCCTGAGTTTCTGCCCTAGCGATATGATGGGTAAAAATATCAAAACGTCCTTGAAAGGGAAAATTCAGATGGGCAGACGGAACCCGCTTTCCGGTGGGGGAAAAGGTGGATAACAAAATTCCTTCACTTCTGACTAATTCGGGATAATTACTATTAAATGTGGGAACAGAATTTAGTCCTCCGGGTAATGTCCGCACCTGTTGGGGATGAATGTCCACCCCCGCTATATACTCAGGCGGAACCGCATAAATATTTAACGCCCGACACAATAGCGCCGCCACTTCGCCCCGAGTCGCCCGTTGATTGGGGCGAAGCCGTTGCACTGTGGGATAATTCACCACCAACGTATTCACCGCCGCCGCCGCGATCGCATTCTTGGCGTATCCTGGAATACCAGAGGCATCTTGGAAATATCGTCCCAGGGTTGCCGATGGATTACTGGGAATCCGGTAATTCTTCGCCCCCGCCAAAACCCCAATCGCCTGCACACGAGGAATCGGTTGACTGGGTTGAAAAATCCGCCCTGGATAACCTGCGAAAAATTCCCGTTGATAAGCGTCTTGAATGGCTAAATATGCCCAGTGACTAGGCGGCACATCTGTAAACGTGATCCCACCCCGTTTCACCTCGGCGTCGGGAAAGGCATTCAGCATCAACACCGCAAATTCTGCCCGGGTAATCGAACCATCAGGGCGAAATGTGCCATCTGGGTAACCTGTAACCAGGTTGCGAGATGCCATCTGGTTAATGCAATCCTTTGCCCAATGGGTTTGAATATCGGGGAATGCAGTAGCCTCGGTGGTAATCAGGCTACCACAGAAGGCAAGGAGAAGCGATTGACACAGAGAGATGTTGAAACCTCTAGGCATGAAGTCGGTATTCGGCGAATTTGTGGTTATTGAAGCATTTTCGGGAGAATTTGTTTCTTTGATTCGTCATTCGTCATATCTGCCTCATCTCCCCCATCTCCCCCATCTCCCCCATCTCCCTTATCTTCCCCATCTCCCTCATCTTCCCCATCTCCCCATCACCCCATCTCCCCCATCTCCCCCATCTCCCCCATCTCCCTCATCTTCCCCATCACCCCATCACCCCTGCACCTCCGCCCCTACACACCCAGCGACAAAAAATTTTTCGGCACTGGCTTGACAAATCCATAAATCTTCGCAACAATGGTATTCGGCTCGGAAATTGGGACTGTAGTTCAATTGGTTAGAGCACCGCCCTGTCACGGCGGAAGTTGCGGGTTCGAGCCCCGTCAGTCCCGTAAAATGCTCAATAATTCATAGATATCTTGAATAGGTATCTTGAACAAAGGGCGGCTTCTCAAGAGAAGCGAGTATGATACATGACAAATGACAATCATCACGCCAATCCCTGAGAGACAAAACCAGCCCAATAATAGGGATGAGAAAAAGGCTGCTTCTCCTGCGCCAACGACTGCAAACGCTGCTGCTGTACCTGAATCTTATCCGCTAATTCCTGCCACTTCTGGCACTCAGCCACATCACCCTTAACCTTGGCATGATTCCGCCCAGTCATCGCCTGATCATACTGCTGTTGCAACGACTTGCCAATCTCCCTTTGATAATTCCTGGCAAACTCCTCTCCGGTTAAATTCCGCAATTTAATCTGCCCCTGCTGTAACGCCTGAGAACGGCTCATCCCCGCCTGACGAAAATTGTAGTAAAAAATCGCTAACAGGGCGCTGGCTAAGTCCTCTACCGACCACTGCGTACTCACTACACTCCTGGCTCCAGCACAGAGAAATCCTGTGGCTAAACTGAGTAAATCATCAGTAAGTTCGTTAACACTAAAATTGACCTCGCAGCAGCAGGCAAATACATCAGATAAATTGGGCATTCGCCAACCGGGGCTGATGAGTTGACTCAGGGTTAGAGAACCATCCCCTAATACTAAATAAGAGTCTAGGGGTTGTGTGGGATTCGATGTGGCATGATGGCTAGAGTGGAGAACTTGCACCTGTGAGGCTAAGGTTTGATATTCGGTTACTGTCGCTTTGCGCCCTTGCAGGCGTTTGTCAGCAGAAACGCCGTAGGATTGGGCAAGGGTTTCGCATTCGTAGCGGGTGAACAGTAAGTCTTCTGTGGCATCTTCAACAATACCCATTGTCGGCTGATTTGGGATTGGCGGGCGTTGCTGGCAATAGTAGAGAATTTGGCAGCTTGGTACAATCCGAATCCGGAATAAATCGCCTAAATAGGTGGTGGAAGTTACGGTTACTTTGGGTTGAGATTTTTTGCCAATCACTAATCCCCGCGTTTCTCCATTTCCTTTACTGTTGGCGGGATGTAGAAAACCTCTCTCCAAACCTCTCTCCTGCAAGGAGAGAGGCTTTGAATTATTACCCTTTTGGTGGAACGTCTCTATCCCATCAATCGGTAATGCAGCAAAGGGCATTTGATGTAAACGCAAATACGGCACAATAATGAATTCCTCAATTCCGGTGAGATACTGAGAAATCAAATCTTTTAACTGCAAACGCTGGGCGAGTTCCTGGAGAAAAGTTCCCATATTTTCTCGCCATTCTGCATTTGCTCCAATATAGGAAATAAACCAGTTTTCAAATATCCACTTTTGGAAAGTTTCAAGTCCCTGCCCTTTGCAGGTATAGACTTGCGGACTCCGATCCTTAAGCAGGATAAAAATATGAGTATCTTCTCTGGTAGTATAGAAACTCAGCAAGGCAGTAGTATGATGTTCAATTAACTCCTGCATCTGGTCTAAATTCAGATGTTCTACCTGAATTTGTCCCGCTAATACCGGATCATAACGGCGTAGTTGCTTCCAAACTTGTTGTTTTTGTGCCTCTAATTTCTGAATTTCTGCTTGATTGGCGGCTAATTCATCCCCATCCGGCAATCGACGACTCCCGGTTAATGCTGGAGTCGCTTCTGTTTGAGAACTAAACCGTAGGGCATTAATCCGCTGCTGCAATTCCTCATAGTCAATTAACAATTCTTGGACTTCTGGTTTAATTTCTCCCCCTGGGTTTAGTACATCACTCGCCATCAATTCAACTAAGCGTTGACAACGGAAGCGTTCAGTATATTCTAACGCTTTGCCAATTTCACCAATATTCAAATAAGCTTGGATGATTCTTTCATAGACATAAATTGACTCCCTGAGAATCTCCTGGCGGCGTTCTTCATCAATCACCCAGTTGCGGCTTTGTTCGACCGATTTTATGGCTAGTTTATAGCTTTTAATCGCTAATATAAAATCGTGATTATCCCAGGCAAGGTTGGCTAAACTTCGGCTAGTTTGCAAGCAATCAATCGGGTAGTTTTCTGGAGTACAGACAAGTAAAGCGTTATGATCATGGGCGATCGCGGCTTCTAGATTCTCAGCCCTATCTCCGCGTATTCTATTACTGTAGGCAGCCGCCAGATTGTTTTGAGTGGTTGCCCATTGTTTGGGGAAATCTGACTGGGTACGGACAAGTAAAGCCTTATCATAATGTGCGATCGCTGCTTCTAGATTCTCAGCCCTATCCCCCCGTATTCTATAATGATAGGCAATCCCCAGATTGTTTTGAGTAGCTGCCCATTCTTGGGGAAAGTCTGACTGGGTAAGAACCAGTAAAGCGTTATCATAATGTGCGATCGCTTCTTCTAAATTCTCTGCCCTATCCCCGCGTATTCTATATAAGTAAGTATTCCCCAGATTGTTTTGAGTCATTGCCCAATCTTGGGGAAAGTCTGACTGGGTACGGACAAGTAAAGCGTTATTATAATGTGTGATCGCCGCTTCTAAATTCTCAGCCCTATCCCCGCGTATTCTATATGAGTAGGCAGCCGCCAGATTGTTTTGAGTAGCTGCCCAATCTTTGGGAAAGTCTGACTGGGTACGGACAAGTAAAGCGTTATTGCAATGTGTGATCGCCGCTTCTAGATTCTCTGCCCTATCCCCGCGTATTCTATAACTGTAGGCAGCCGCCAGATTGTTTTGAGTCATTGCCCAATCTTGGGGAAAGTCTGACTGGGTAAAAATAGTAGCAACGGCTTGATATCCAGCAATAGCAATTTCTTTGTTACTCGCGATATTCCCTAAAGGAAACTCTTGAATCAAAATACTGAAATTGCCAATAGTCGCAGCGATAAATTTAGCAGCGCCTGGTTCAAGTTCAGTCAAGGTTTTCTTTACCCACGCTGCCAATATCTGGACGAAGTTATCATCCAGCTTATCCAGATTATTCTGTAGCAGAGCGTATATTGACTGACGATGATTATCTGTTGCCACTGCTTGTAATACAGACATCAAAAAATCTAGATAGTCTTCGGGTGCTGCCGAAGTTGAGGAAATTCCCAGCATTTCCGCTAATTCTGCTGCTAACGCTAGTAACCAATTTGCGGCATTCTCATTTCCCGCCTCTGTCATTTGCGCCGCAACTGCTTTCATTACCTGCACAAACTCCTGATCCACTAATTCAGCGTTTGCCTGCAATAAGGATAATTCTTCCCCATTGGGACAATTCAGCAGAGATTGAATCAGATTAATATAGGCAGTCATTCGTTGTTCATTCATTGGTATTTATCCTCGGTATTCAGAACGTTTACATAAACAGAAGATTGAACAGAAACGATTAAGGTTTAGTCGTTGATCCCCCCCTGCCCCCCTTCAAAAGGGGGGAGATATTCATATCAAGTTGCATTCCAAGATAACAGATAGGGGAGAGGGGGAGATGGGCGAAAAAAAAGTTCTATATTAGACTGCAACTTGGTATCAAGCCCTCCCTTTTCCAAGTTCGATAAATTGAATCCCTGTTTTCCAGGAGAGAGATATTCAAGCCCCCCTTTTTAAGGGGGGTTGGGGGGATCTCCACCTCCACTACCTCAAACGCCTGATAAAACCCCCGCCAATTTTCCTCTCCTTCCAAATTAACCCACAATTGATGCAACCGTTCAGTATCCCAAATCGGTGCAGGTTCCGCTTCATTCGGTTTTAACCAGGGAAACTCTAACCAGCGATTCACCACCAACCACTGATAAACTACCTCCCAGGCGCCCTTTTTACCCCGTTGTCGCTGAATTAACGGCGCTGTATTCACGCCATCTTGTGCCATTTCCTCACCAAACACCTCCACCAGCCGCCGAATTACATTTTGTACGGTTGTATTAATTGAGGTTTGACAATTAACCCCCTGTAACGGTTCTGTCTGACTCATTTGTTTGGCGATTTCTACATGAGACGGCTGAGACTCCCGTCGCTGGAATCGCAGCGGAAAGAAGATGCGTTCTCTGAGATTTTTATCGGTAATATCTCGTGGAAATAACTGCTGGTTGATATCGTCCAGAAAGTTTTGATTGTAATTCATAGTGTTAACCCTCGATTTTTGACATTTTTACCCTCATTACCTAACCCCTTCTCTACCCCCGCCTTTGAAATGAATTCGTAGGGGCGCACCGACGTGCGCCCAATTTTACCCACGGATGTGCGTTCTCACCATAAAATACATCCCGCAATTTTAACTGTGTCATAAGCTGTTTAGCATTTAAAGCTTAATGTCAATAATGACGAAATCTTTGTAGTGCGAGCCGGAAAGCTCGCTACCCATTCCCAATTTAAATGCGTGACAGTTTACCAGTAGAGTGAGATACAGACGTGAGGCAGGGCGCAAGCCTTGCGCCCCTACAGTTGCCTTTACATTTAACGTAGCAAAACCGATGTAAATTGTCAGTATAAATACCCCACAAAACAAAACCTACTATTTCCAGCTATTTCCAATTATTTTCCTCTATTTATAAACCATTTGCCCCTATTTACAGACAATTAACTGCAATTTACCACCACACCACTCAATCAAGTAACTTTTTCTAACTATCTACTTCCAGTTTTCAATCTATTTATTCCATCGCCAGACTAGACCTCATAAGCCAAAATTCAACGAGGTCAAGCCATGAAATACCCAACCTCCAAAACCTGGAAAAAGAAACTCTGGCTATTAGCTGAATTCCTAATTCCTAATCTCATCGGCTGGTTGTTCAAATCCAACCTAGAACCCGGAATCAGTCTGTGCTTCCTACTGTGGAATTGGCTAATGGATGAACAGACGCAATCCGATGAACACCAACGCCACAAATCCTGGCTCATGTTCTTAATTCTGTCTGGTATGGCATTAGCAATATCCTTCAGCCAACCCTCACCCCCGGTTGATTGCCAAACACCTATCACCCTCCAGTCTCCCCAATCAACCCTATAGACAGATGCTAGGGAACCTCTCTACACTAATCCTTACCCGTAAGACCAATGACAAATGACAAAGGACAGCGATACAATCATTTATCTCGACTGTCGCTGACCCATTTAGTTTGTAGTAAGCGCTGTCTTCGCTTCTGGCACGCTTCGTGCCTACTACGAACCCAGCTTAAGTCAGTGACATTCCATTTAAGACAAAGGACATCGCTTGCTTCTCGCGATAACGAATGACAAATGACAAATGACAATTCTCGCCGTTAACGTTACTCCCACCTACTGACTCATCCCGTTTTCTGCTTATGCAACTGTACACATCCCGGCGTCGAACCAAGATTGTAGCCACAATTGGTCCTGCAACCTGTCATCCAGAGATACTCAGAGATCTGATTAAAGCAGGTGCGACAACGTTACGGCTCAACTTTTCCCATGGCACTCATGATGACCATCAGCGTAGCATCCGCCTGATTCGCCAAACCGCCTTTGAACTGAATCAACCCGTAGGAATCCTGCAAGACTTACAGGGACCCAAAATCCGCCTCGGTAAATTTGAGAACGGTTCGATTACACTAGAACGAGGCGATCGCTTCACCTTAACCAGTAAACCCCTAATCGGCACTCAAGAGATCAGTTCCGTCACATACCAACCCCTCGCTGATGAAGTCCCCAACGGTGCCACAATTCTCTTGGACGATGGCAGAGTCGAGATGCGGGTGGAAGAGATTAATCGTGAGAAAGGCGCCTTACACTGTCGGGTCGTTGTCGGTGGTAAACTGTCAAATAGCAAAGGCGTCAACTTCCCCGGTGTCTACCTCTCCATTCGCGCCCTCACCGATAAAGACCGCCGGGATTTGATGTTTGGCTTAGACCAAGGGGTTGATTGGGTTGCCCTTAGCTTTGTGCGGAATCCTCAAGATGTCCTGGAAATCAAAGAACTAATTACCAGCGCCGGGAAAGATGTCCCCGTTGTGGTCAAAATTGAAAAGCACGAAGCCATCGAACAAATGGAGGCTATCCTCTCCCTCGCCGATGGAGTGATGGTGGCGAGGGGTGATTTAGGGGTAGAACTACCGGCTGAAGATGTGCCTATCTTACAAAAGCGGCTGATTACCACCGCCAATCGTCTGGGAATTCCGGTGATTACCGCTACCCAGATGCTGGATAGCATGGTCAACTCTCCACGCGCTACCCGTGCAGAGATTTCTGATGTGGCAAATGCCATTTTAGACGGCACCGACGCCGTAATGCTGTCCAATGAAACCGCCGTGGGCAACTATCCCGTCGAAGCGGTATCCACGATGGCAAAAATTGCCACTCGTATCGAACAAGAGGAAATTGTGCGGAATATGGAAGATACCCGCCGTTCAATTCCCAACGCGATATCCCAGGCGGTGGGTCAAATTGCCGAACAGTTACAAGCCTGTGCGATTATGACCCTAACCAAAACGGGTTCCACAGCACGAAATGTCTCCAAGTTTCGCCCCTCGACTCCCATTCTGGCGGTAACACCCCATGTAGATGTGGCGCGACAACTGCAATTGGTGTGGGGAATTCGCCCCCTATTGGTGCTGGATTTACCGTCAACAGGTCAAACCTTCCAAGCTGCGATTAATGTCGCCCAGGAAAAACAGCTACTCTCTGAGGGCGATTTGGTGGTGATGACGGCTGGGACATTGCAAGGGGTTCCGGGTTCCACGGATTTAATTAAAGTGGAAGTGGTCACGGCTGTCCTCGGTCAAGGGATTGGCATTGGTAAAGGGTCAGTCAGTGGTTTAGCGCGGGTGGCGTATAGTGCGGGAGAAGTGAGCAACTTTAATCCGGGTGAAATCCTGGTGGTGCCGTCAACCAGTGCGGATTTTGTTGATACCATGCGTAAAGCATCGGGTGTAGTGACCGAGGAAGATAGTTTAACCAGTCACGCGGCGGTGATTGGGATGCGTTTGGGAGTTCCGGTGATTGTTGGGGTGAAAAATGCGACTCAGCGGATTCGGGATGGGGCAATTATCACCCTAGATACTCAGCGCGGTTTAGTTTATTCCGGGGCGATGGCGGCGAGTCCAGCTAGCAGTGGGGCGGTCATGGTGTGATTGCTGTAGGGGCGGGTTTAGGGACTTGGGTTTCGCGATTGATGATCACCTTTGTACAAAACCCGCCCTGAGATGGTGGTGTAGGGGCGGGTTTAGGGACTTCGGTTTCGCGATTGATGATAACCTTTGTGCAAAACCCGCCCTGACCAATTGAAGGGCTATCGCTTCTGTGAAAATACTGCCTTCGAGTTAACATCGGTGGGTTACGGCGGATAGGTTCACTGAAGGGCTATCGCTTCCGTGAAAATACCGCCTAACCCACCCTACCCCTACCCTGTACATCTATTCAAGGCTATCGCTGGGTTTGATACACTTGTACAGGTCGATCAATCCCTTTAAAGCGATACTCATCCATTAGTTTCAAGTCTTGCTTGTGCGTCAGTAAAGCATAGGTATCTTCACTTAGCACACATTCCCCAGGCGGACAAATCGCTTCCATTCGCGCCGCCAGGTTAATGGTTGCGCCTAAGGCAGTATATTCGACCCGTTGAGAACTCCCGACATCTCCCACTACGGCTTTTCCACTATTCACAGCAATCCGTAATTGTATGGGTTCGAGTAATAATCCATTCGTATTGAGTCTATCTAAACGATTCAGCATTCCCTTGGCTGTCGCCAAGGCGCGGTCAGCATGATCCGGTTGAGATTCAGGAGCGCCAAAAAATGCCATAATACAATCGCCAATATATTTATCCAGGGTGCCATTAAAGGCAAAGAGTTCTTGCAGCATCTCCTCAAATAAACTATTAAGCAATTGGGCAATCTGGACGGGACTTAACCGTTCTGAGAGCGAGGTAAAGCCGACAATATCGGCAAATAGGATACTGATTTCGCTTTCAGCGGCGGGTAAACGACCATCAGGTAAGGTGCGATAGGCAATCAGTTGCTGAACCACGGCGGGGGAGTGATAGCGTTCTAACCGTTGGCGAATCATTTCTTCGCTGGTGAGTTTCTGAGTCAAGAGCCAGCGTTGTACACTCGATGCCACGAGATTGGCTAAAGTGGAAAAAAAGCTGAGGTCTTCTTCACCTTCTTGCGTCCAATGGGTTGATGAGTGATGGGCGTCGGCATAGAGTACCCCAACCACCTTATTTTCATCCCAAAGGGGAACCGCGATCGCACTGCGAATTCCTTTGTAAAGAAGACTGACTTCTCCCTCAAACCGTTGGTCAGCTTGGGCATCGGCGGTTTGAATCGCGACTTTTTCGGTAAAGACTTTTTGACAGATACTGCGACTAATCCAATGGCTGGATTCGGCTAAACTTTGCTGCTGATTGATGTTTCTGGATGCCGCATTGAGTAACTCTAATTGCCGTGAACCCGTTACATCGACCAATAAAGCAATCCGTTCGATGCTTTCGAGATAGCGAAAGACTACATCCTTGACCCGTGAGAAAATCGCTTCGATGGATTCCGCCGCACTTAAACCCTTGGCTATCTCGACCAAGTCCTTCAGCCGAGCAATGGTTGTTTCCTTGACGCTCAGTTCATCCCCTTTATCCTTTGCCTGTATCCATTGCTGTTGCAATTCTTTGACACTGCGAAGGATTGTGGCTTCTGCGGGTATCTGTTCGACGGGGATGGTTCGGGTTCGTCGCGACGAGTCCGCTAAAACAACCACGAGGCTGACATCCCCTAACCAAATCACATCCCCGTTTTTCACCAGTTGCGGCGAGGTAATCTGGCGTTCGTTCAGTAGCGTCCCGTTTTTGCTCCCCATATCCTTAATCATCCAATTGTCGGTTGCCGTTTTCAACAGCCGAGCATGATATCGAGATACTCCCTCGTAGGGTAAGGTTAGGTCACACTCCGGTAAGCGACCAATTGTAAAGACATCCTGATTGACTGTCACCGTTTTTTCGGTATTTCCTTGGTGCAGGCGCAGTTTGAGTTCAGCCATACTTAGATACGTCCTGGAAGCGAATATGGGGCGCAAAACGTTTTTCGATAATCCTCATCCCGTAGATTAATCTTAGTGTATTGATTTAGGAACACCCATGAGGGGTGATCAAGCCGTCATAATTATCAGTTATCAGTAGAGACACTTCCACAGAACGTCTGTACCCCGTCATAAAATGCAGTATTTTCTCCCATGAGTTACTTGTTTTGGATAGAGACATGCCATTCTATGTCTTTTTAGCATACAGTCAAATCCCCGTTCCAATCGAATGAGATAAAACCTCCACCATCCGGATACCATCGCTTTTGCCTGAACAACTGATTAGGCTATACATTTACGTCCGGGCAGCAATCAATATTATAATGATAGGCGCATTACTAGACCAACGTTACCAAGTGGTTCAGGTTCTAGGGCAAGGTGGATTTGGTCATACGTATCTGGCACAAGACACCCACCGACCTGGTAATCCGACTTGTGTGGTTAAACATCTCAAACCTGCCACCAGTGAACCGGACTTTCTGCAAACCGCCAGACGTCTGTTTAATGGAGAAGCTGAAACCCTGGAAAAGCTTGGCACTCATGACCAGATTCCCCGGTTGTTAGCTTACTTTGAGGATAACCAAGAGTTTTATTTAGTACAGGATTTCATTGCCGGACATCCCCTGAGTGTGGAATTGGAGCCCGGTCAACGTTGGCAGGAAGACCAGGTGATTCAACTGTTGCACGAAGTTTTATCAATCCTGGAATTCGTCCATAGTAATCATGTTATCCATCGAGATATCAAACCGGATAATTTAATCCGCCGCGCTATAGATAACCAGCTGGTTCTGGTTGACTTTGGCGCGGTGAAGCAAGTCAAAATGCCATCGATTATGGCTCAAGCCGCCGTCAGTGACACGGTGGGAATTGGTACGCCCGGTTATATGCCTAGCGAACAGGGACAAGGTAGACCCCGTCCTAACAGTGATATTTATGCTTTAGGTATGATTGCTATTCAAGCGCTGAC
Source organism: Coleofasciculus sp. C1-SOL-03 (assembly GCF_040220555.1). Classification (NCBI taxonomy): domain Bacteria; kingdom Bacillati; phylum Cyanobacteriota; class Cyanophyceae; order Coleofasciculales; family Coleofasciculaceae; genus Coleofasciculus; species Coleofasciculus sp. C1-SOL-03. The sequence continues at coordinate 78,357 of NZ_JAVJUO010000194.1, read as the reverse complement.
GGGGTTAAGTCCCACTCAGTTGGTTGAAGATCCGGAGACGGGGGAGATCATCTGGCAACAATATGCTCAAGTGAGTCAGGGGTTAGCCATTATTATGACGAAGATGGTGCGTCACTATTTTAAATATCGCTATCAGTCGGCAACTGAGGCGCTGCAAGCACTCCAGGCACTCACCCATCCTCACACACCCCAAAATTGGGCAGTCCTGGTTAACCATAAGGGGCGTTTTTATCTGACTGAAACGTTTCGTTTTCTGGGGAAACTGACAAAACCTGCGGCGAATGTATCCAATAACGCTAACCCTGCTAACCCTTCCCCATCTTCTACCATCCCAGCACCTCAATCCGCGAATTCTGATCAGAATACGGTAACGGTGGCGCCGGTGAATCGTTCCCGATCGCCAGTCGGTTCCTCATCTCACCCGAATCCGATTACTCACTCGCCTCGCACCTTATCCATATTAATCGGTGTCGGCGCGTTTACTCTAGGCGCGATCGCGATTTCGGGGATTAACCGATTATCAACTTCGCCGACGACGCCGCCAAATAACGTGGAACTCGCCCAGAATCAACTTCAATCTGAACCGACAACCCATCCACCTGAATCTGAATCCCCAAGCCATTCACCCCAACCTGAACCGACAACCCATTCACCCCAACCTGAACCCGCCCAGAGTTGTGTCATTGTTACTACACCCACCAATTTACGTTCCTTGTCTGGACGCCAGAAAACGGGGACTGTTCTGCAAAAAGATACTCAACTAACGGTAACCGGAAAAGAAGAAAACGGTTGGATCGAAATTAGTGAACCCGAGCCGGGTTGGATCTGGAAGCGCCGGACAAAAAATACTTGCCCGTCCAATTAAGGTGTTTTTCGGGTTAATTGGCTGATTATTGCTCTGGAGAATCGGTGTGAGTAATAAAAGCTCCATAATAGGTGCTAAAACGCCAGAATTCTATTACAGGAGCAATTATAAATTTATTAATTTTTCCTAAAATATAGCGTTGAATTGGTTCAACTCTGACAGAACTCGTCGCCGTCATGTCAATCGATGTAAATACTTTCATGATTTAGCCTCCAAGGTTTTCTGAAGAGAGCCGACATCTGTGTATCCCTGTCAGGTGGTTGCTCTGGGCGTGCTAGACGTGAGTAATCAGGGATAGAGTGCGTTATCTAAACCCCCTTATTTTATTTTAGGTTACATTCGTTACTTTTTTTTTTCAATCTATCGACTATGGGGGAGCAGGGGGAGCAGGGGAAGCAGGGGGAGATAGGGGGAGCTGGGGGAGCAGGGGGAGCTGGGGGAGCAGGGGGAGATAGGGGAGATAGGGAAGGTTAACTCAAAACTCTACCTTACCTATTGCCGATTGCCGATTGCCGATTGCCGATTGCCGATTGCCCATTCCCTGTTCCCTGTTCCCTTGTCCTCATGCTCAACGTCAATGGTGTCCGGCTACTTAATTCAGCAAAATGGCGGATGCCAATTGAGTCAAAAAAGGATAAGTTTATTATTCAGCCGTTGAAAAATCAGTAATTTCACGTAGATAGATCGGTGGGGATCGGGAGTATTTTATGGTAAGAGATAAATACGCTTAAGTATGAGTATCAATAGGTATTGTGGAAAATACCTAAATCTTTATGGTCGCTTTATGGGAATTTAATAAAACCTATTAGATAATAGTCTGTAAGTCGAGGCGGATCTTGCATTGTGTTTAAATTTACGATTGTCATCACCACCTATAACCGTTTGTCTCTATTGCAACGAGCCGTAGAATCAGCATTAGCACAAACGTTACCCTGTGAAGTGATTGTTGCTGACGATGGTTCCTCAGATGGTACAGAGGCATATATCCGTAGTTTAGGCGATCGCGTGGTTTATCACCGCAATCCAGTTAACGTGGGACATTGCGCCACGATGAACGCTGCCGTTAAGCTAGCGCAAGGGGATTGGATTAAACCCATTGACGATGATGACTATCTTGCCCCCAATTGTATTGAGGAATTAACCAAGGCGATCGCTAGATATCCCCAAGCGGTTCTCTGTTCGACTCAAGCGATACAAGTCAGCGCCAATGGTCAAGAACTATCACGCACCCAACCCATCAGCAATGCTGCGGTTGACTATGTGCCTCAGTCTGAGATCCATTATCGGATGCTTTTAGAGCAACTGCCCTTTGGCACACCGGTACAAGTTGCCTTTCGCAAAGATGCCTTTGTCAAATCCGGGGGATGGGATTCCAGCTTTGAAGTGAACTATGATGATATTGACTCGTGGGTGAAAATTGCCCAATATGGAAATGCTATCCTGGTTAATCAGCATTTAGCCTACCGGACATTATGGCATCAAGGGAATCATCTCAAGTTTTCCCTGCAACAGCGCCTACACAAGCATATCTCGATTAAAGAAAAAATTTATAAGTTTGTCCATCCCAAATACCATGATTCTCTGCCCTCTTTGCAAGATATTCAGGATTTTTTAAGCTTGTACTGGAGTTTAGTCGGCTTCAAGCAAGGAAAATTTGCTCAGGCTTTTACCTTGTTACTTCCAGTGTTGTTTTCTTGGAAAGGTTGGCAACTCTTAACTCAAGTGATTTACGCTCGGAGATGTGAGCAAACGTTCCAACAAGATTGCCCAGCACCTAGACCCAAGCAGATGCCTTTATTATCTGAAATGTAGAGACGTTGCATGCAACGCCTCTATCAGATTACAGTCAGATTACTTGAAACTCTCCTCTTTTGTCTTAGAGTTCGGCTGGGATCTCTTGAATTTCTTGTGGACGAACCAACCGAGTCCCAAAAATCCCAATGCGGCGGACGAACCCGGTTCGGGAACCGACTGGGGTTCTGACTCCAGCGCCTCTAGAGCATCGTCAGCATCGTCGGCGAGTTGGGCATGAGCGACGGTGGTTGGGTGAATACCATCCCAGAACAAAAACTCATTGGGGTTGTCACAGATTTCCAAACCTCCTGTTCCATCTAGTTTACCGTCATTCTTGAGGGGATGAATGCAAGAGTTGGTGACATTCGTGAAACCAAATTCTTCTGGATTGGCGATGGTTTTGTTCAAAATCGAATAAACATCAAGCGGTACGATATTAATGTCATCCAATTGGTTCAAATCCTCCAGACTTGCATCTAATAGCTGGTTATGCTCCTCAGATAATGAAGTAAGCTTCATGGAGATCTGATCACCCATGCTCAGTGCGCGAGGGGTTTTACCTAAATCTGGCAAGTTCGGGACAAGGAAATTACGCCCCCCTAAATCGTAGAGCGTTTGTACGGCTTCGGTTAAATTCCCCACTGTTTCCATCGGGTCAGGGTCGGGTACAAGCTGGTAATCGTTAGGACCTCCCCAAATCACGTAAAGTGCATCCTCATCGGCTTGTTGATCTGCTACGGCTAGATCATCTTCAAACCAATCAACCTGAGTTAACATTCCCGGTATCAGTTCACCCGACTCACCCACTCCTTGGGTACCCGTTTGAGCCCCACCGAAGGCAAAGTTCACGCTGTTGGTCGCCGTCGCACCATTAAAGAAGGGGCTAACTTGAGGTTGACCGTCCTCAGGAAATGCGATCGGGGAAGGTATATTAGAACCGCGAAACAGCACGGATAATTCCGTAGAGGGGATCAGGTTTATTTCCAACTCCTCTGCCAAATAATCGCTCCAGACTCGACCATTAGAAAAACGTCCGTCCTCATCGTAGGGGGGAACAGGAGGTTCAACTGGCGGTATTTCAGTACCAGGGGGTATCTGTTCAGGCGGTAGGTTATTGGCGGCGGTTGTGGCATTGAATATGTTACCCGGATCAGAGAGACTATCGCCAAAGACATACATTTTGCTGAATGTAGCCGCTAAAGCCTCCGTAGGCAACATGAACGAAAAGACAGTAAATCCGAGAGCGACAATTGGTGTTTTCATGAGAGGTGTTGACCGTTGTGGCTAATTTGGACAATGAGAGTGTGGCATAGACTCCTAGGGAAACCCAGGGATTGCCTGTGCCTCAATTGGTTTGTATTCAGATGATTTTGATGAATCTTGATGCGGTTATAACCAACCCAGCCTACCCACCATTTGGTCTGGGATTGTTATAGTAGAGAGTGATATGGATAAAAGGTACAAGGGTGATGAACCTTAAGAATCACCGAGTTTGACCAAAAATCCTATATCCACACTTTGGATAAAATATCGACTATGAGCAAAACTTTCAAGAGCAAAACTTTCAAATCAGTTTTCAACTTTACTCCTAAAACGCAAATGTTGCAGCGCTTGTTTAAATAAATGCATAATTCTTTACTAACAAACACCCTGCTTAAACTAACTACATATTACATTAGCTTAACAAAGTTGTAAATGCAACACAACTGTCAAAAATAAATGTGGAAAAACAGATAATAGTAATAATAATTTTAATTTTCGTCAACCCCCGATCAGGTGATGACATTTAAATATCCGGACATAGCCACGCAAGCCATCTCCAGAATCTTATCGGAAAAGCGTTCCGCCTATCATCGAAATGCGGCGATCTTGGACGTACAAGAACCCATTACCAGCGCGTCGCCAGAGGTTCGTCGGATTATCGAGAGAGTGTTACAAGCCGAAAAAGATAAACTTTATATGAAGACCCCCCGCCATATCAATGATGACATCTTGAGAATTGTCAAGGAACAAGTGCAATGAAGTTGAGGTCAATCCGGCTGTGCAACTTTCGCCAGTTTTACGGGAAGACACCAGAAATCACCCTGGCAACAGGCGATCGCAATACAACGGTGATTCATGGTAACAATGGTGCTGGAAAGACGACGCTATTAAATGGCTTCACCTGGGTGCTGTACGAAAAATTCACAGCAGCGTTCGCCTCCCAAGAACAATTGGTGAACAAACGGGCAATTAGTGAAGCTGCCCTAAAGGAATCGGTAGAATGCTGGGTCGAAATTGGGTTTGAGCATCAGAATAAGCGTTATCAGGCAAAGCGACTCTGCCGCGCTTACAAGACAGAAGCGGGCGTGGAACAGGGAAAAAGTGAATTATATCTACAAATTGCCGATGATGATGGTCGCTGGCTGCTACCGCAACAACTGCCAGAGGATATCATCGGGCGTATCTTACCTGCAAGCCTACATCACTATTTTTTCTTTGATGGGGAACGCATCGAGAAAATTGCCCGATCTGATAAAAAAGCCGACATTGCGGAAGCGACGAAGACGTTACTCGGTGTTGAGGTGTTAAATCGGTCAATTAAGCATCTCAAGGAAGCCAGAAAAACCTTGGAAGCTGAGTTATCGTTAATCGGCGATTCGCAAACCAAAAAACTGCTCAAAGACCAAAAACAACTGGAACAAAAAAGTCACAACCTGGCAAATCGACAAGTCGAAATTGACCAGGAATTAGCCCACCACGATGAATTAAAGCAAACCTTTAATAGTCGCTTATTAGAACTCGGTGGCGCTCAAGAGTTGCAACAGCTACGGGATGAACTGGAAGCACAACAAACAGTACATCGAGAGCAGCTTAAACAGGCAAAAGATAACCTCAAACGCGCCCTATCTACCCGCAGTTATACGGTGTTACTCTCTCCGGTGATCGCCGAGTTTCAGTCCATTGTCGAAGACTTGCGATCGCGTGGTGAACTTCCGGTTGGCATTAAACAGCAATTTGTCCAAGATTTACTGCACAGCCAGCATTGTATCTGTGGCACCCAATTACAGGAAGGAACCCCAGCCTATCAACAGGTTGCCGCTTGGATGGATAAAGCCGGATTAGCCGATGTGGAAGAAACCGCAATTCGCTTAGGGGTACAGGTAAGTGAAATTGAACGGCAAATCCCCGATTTTTGGGCAGATGTGGATCAGCAACAGATAATTCTCTCTCAAGAACGAGCGGAACTCTCTCGCATTGAAACTCAACTGGATGATATTAGAAAGAAACTGATCACGTTTCCGGATGAGGATATCAGTCAACTGCAAAAGCGCTTAGATGAAATTGAGACAACCCTGCGGGATTTAACCTTAGAAAAAGGGGCAAATCAGCAGCAAATTGAACGATTAGCGACAGACATCCAAGCCCTAGTCAAGCAAATCTCCAAGCATCAAATGAATGAGGCAAAGCAAGCATTGGCGCAGCGGCGGATTGCGGCAACTCAGGACGCAATTGAACGATTAATTGAAGTGAGAACCCGACTAGATAATCAGTTTCGCACGTCTTTAGAACGGCGAGTTCAGGAGATTTTTACCGGGATTTCCTTTACTCCTTATCTGCCTAAACTGAATCAGAACTATGAATTAACCTTGGTGGAAAAAACCTCTGGAAACGAAGAACTCGTGGCGGCGTCTACGGGAGAAAACCAAATTCTCAGCCTGTCCTTTATTGGCGGAATTATTGATCGGGTGCGGGATTGGATTCAAGAACAGGCGCTGATGGGACCTGATAGTAGTACCTTTCCGATTGTCATGGATTCACCCTTTGGTAGTTTAGATGAAATTTACCGCCGCCAAATTGCCCAAACTCTGCCCACTTTAGCCAATCAGTTAGTCGTGTTAGTTACCAAAACCCAATGGCGAGGAGAGGTGGCGCAAGAGATGGAACCCTATATTGGGCGAGAATACGTCCTGGTTTACAATTCACCGAAACCCGAGTGCGATCGCGACTGGATGGAACTGGGAGGCGTTCGCTATGATTTAGTCAAACCCAGTCCGAATGAGTTTGAATATACAGAAATTGTGGAAGTGGAGTATGTGTTTTAGTGAAGGTGTTCAATGACAGGACAGCACGACCGGATCAGGAGAAGGATGTCGGTTATCGTACCATTTCCCATATATGCCATGAAAAGTTCGGTTGGCGAATAGAATTACCTGTTCCCCACACTTAAGCCAAGCGATCGCGAAAATATTGCTGATACAATTGACACCGAGGCGTGCAATCATTACCAAAGAGTTTTACCAGTCCCATACTGTTTAATTTAAACGCCTGTTGCGAGGGTAAACGGACTGGCGTCGATGCCATCACTATGGCTTTCATCGCGTCCAATAATTCCGGATAGGTTTGCAAATTCCACAAATGGCGGCGCAAATGATCACTATAAATTCCTGCTTCCGTGGGCGCGGTTTGCTGGATGTCCTCTAATGTCATATCCTGACGGGCAATATGATAAAGTGCTAGTCTCACCAAATAAGGATGTCCACCAACTAAGGTAACCAGAGAATCTATCGTTTCAATCGACCATTCTAATCCATGGCGTCTGGCTAATTCCATCACCTGTTCCTGATTAAACTCTGGCAATTCAATCGGTAATCCCACATTAAAGGGTGATTTATTCATATCCAAGGGAACATATACTTCCGTGGAATGCACCACCACTAACCGGAATTTCTGCCAAATCTCGCGCCGTTTCGTCTCCTCATGCAATGCCCGTAATAACCCGAAGAAGTCATCAGCAATTTCCGGAGAGGCAAAGAGGCGATCAACCTCATCTAATCCTAATGTCAATGAGGTGGAAATATGAGGCAGTAAATACTGTTCAAAATAGGCTTTACAGCTTTGATTGCTACCAATCATATCCGCTAACTGGGCATAGTTTGCCAGTTGATCGGGATCGAGTCGCCCCAAGGCTAAACTCACACTGGCACAAAACCATTCTAAGAATGTATTAGAATTTGCCAATATCCGCTGATTTGCCAGTTGTAAACTTAATGCCACAGTTTGAGATCCCTGCTGTTCAGCATGACGCAGAATTCGCGCCATTAACGAGGTTTTTCCCATTTGTCGCGGCGCTTTAATTCGGATTAAGGAACCCGGTCGAGTTATGGTTTCATAACAAACCGATTCAATGGGCGGGCGATTGATGTAAAAGGTAGAGTCAAGATCGACTTGTCCTTCGGGTAATTCCGGTGCAGCGACGGGGAGAGGCGCATGAAGCGATGTATTTTTCTGGGTTTGGGGAGTCAGTTTACTCCAAGAAATCGCCAATTGATGATCCGTTGGCAAAGCGGTGCGCCCTTGGCTGAGAACCTGGAGAACTTCTGAGGCGAGAATCGTCGGATCATCATGACAACGCCAATGCCAGGGTTGAGTGCCTTGGAGATAGCCGAGTAAATCAAAAGGTAAGGGGGTACTGATACCATTTCCATTCTGACAAACGTCCACTAAAATCGGCAAAATGGCGGGTTTTTGGGGGGTGATATGGTGTAACGTCTTAGCCAGCCGCACCTGTTCGAGTACCATTTCACTAACGGCGGTGGTTTGGGATAATAGCAGCAGCAGGTAATCAGAGAGCTTTAAATAGTTATCCAGGGCGGTATTCTGCTGCGCCAAAAAAACGTCATGACCCGCTTGACAAATTGCCTGTTGTATTGTTTGCGTCAGATTAAAATGGGGCGGATATCCACTCATCAGCACTTTGGCTCTGATCTCCTGTACTTCATCGGCGTGAGAAGGCGTCTCTAAATCAGCAATATCCCGCCATTCCTGCCCTAAGGCGGCGCACAGTTCCACAAAATTGATATAATCCACGGGTTTGCCGTTGAGGAAGTTGCTCACGGTGGATTGAGAGATACTCAAGGCTTCCGCCAGAAGCTTCTGACTGGGAAAGCCATTCCGCAACAGGGACGATTTAACGCGGGAAACGGAGTGAGAGTGAACGTGGAGCGATCGCGGCATTGTCTGACATCAGCTTGTGATCCTGCATTGATCATAAATGCCAGTCCCCGTAAAAGTCGATAGGAGGCACAGTTTGGGGATTTTGGGGATTGGCGATTCGTTCCCAGGTTGGCGAAGGGAATATATCTTGACAGGTTCGGCTTCCCCTTGTATACGAGTTGACTCACGGTAGCGATTCACAGGCTATCCTATCCTTATCCTGGTCAAGTTTGTGCGGATCACCACTAGAGGCGAATGCGTCAAAAACAGCTTGAGCTTCGGCTTGGGTGTTCAAGTCTCCACAGTCACAATCGCTATTGGCACAGGCGGGTAGGTTGGCTGGTATGGTTTGAGGATTAGGGACTGGCTGATTCACCCGGTTTGATGGAATCCGTGATGCGATCGCATCCGTGATTTCATTCGCGCTAAAATCGAGCAGGCGGAACCTCCTGTGGTCTTGTTGGCGCATAGTTTAGGTGGGATTGCTTGTGTGGATTTGCTGGTTCAACAGCCTCTCCCACAAGTGGAATTGCTGATTACCGTGGGTTCTCAAGCGCCGTTTTTCTATGAAATTAATGCCCTCTACAGTTTAGAATATGGGGAACCGCTACCGGATTATTTTCCCAGTTGGGTGAATATCTATGACTTGCGGGATTTTCTGAGTTATATTGGCGCAAATGTTTTCCCCAATAAGGTGCAAGATGTATTAGTGGATAACAAACAACCCTTTGCGCGATCGCATGGGGCATACTGGACAAATAAAGCAGTATGGAAGGCTATTATCCCCCAGTTGCCATAAAGCAAGAGGAGGCGATTGAAATCGCTGCTACACAAACAAAGTCCGCCTGCGCGGACTGGGTTATAAGGGGGATAGCGTTCCCCGGATTTGGTATTGTAAAGTATAACTACAAAGGTGATATATCCCCCAGATCCCAGACGTGCCATGGCGCGTCTCTACATCCTCCCTCTGCTTTTAGCGGACATGAAATTTAGCGTTAAACCAGAACGAACTTATGGATTAGTTGTTGGTATCGAGAAATACCACGAAAATAGTTGGAATGTCGATGGACAGGTAAATGATGCCCTAAAGTTTGCTCAGTGGCTTAGTGCGCGAGGCGTTCCCAGAGACAATATTCGCCTGTGCTTATCATCGTTAGACGAAAATGGCACATTGGCTGAGCCAACAGAATGGGTAATCGAGGAAGCAACCGAGTCAAATATTACCACTCTAATTACCGATGTTCTGTCTGATAAAAAAGGGGATTTACTTTATCTATTTTGGGCGGGACATGGTTTAATTACCTCAACCCGAAACCGTCGTCTACTTTGTGCCGATGCGACGAAACGGAATTGGCAAAATCTTGATTTGGATTCATTACTGGTTTATTTAAGTTCAGATAGTTTTAAAATTTCCCATCATATTTGCATCATTGATGCCTGTGCCAATTATCTTTTAAGGCGTGGGTAAAACAGAATTAGCCCTGCAATATACCCAACACCATCGCCAGCAGGGAACCTATCCCGGTGGCTTGTGCTGGATACAAGCGGGGGCGGCGGTAGTTGGAACTCAGATTATTAGTTTCGCTGACAAAACAATTGGGTGTAGAAGCCGCATTTGAGTTGAGTTGGCAAGAACTGAGTGAAGAAGCTCAAGTATTAGGCTGTTTTCTAAGTTTATTTGCTCTGGCTCCCATTCCCTGGGTTTGGGTAGAACGATGCTGGGAAGACCAAGATGTAGAAGAGTTGGAGGATGCTAGAGATTATGAATTACTTAATCTAAGTTTACTGGAACGCGCGGATAAAGGCAGTTACCAACTACACCAACTCATTCGGGAATTCTTGAAAGGGAAGTTAGAACAGTTAACTGAAGCTGACGAACTTAAACAACGGTTTTGTCAGGCAATAGTCGCTGCGGCAGAGCAAATTCCCGCAACGCCTACTAAAAATGATATCGCCCTAGCTTCCCCGATGATTCCCCACCTAGCAGAAGCTGCAACTACTCAGAAGGATTGGTAAGGAAGGTACGCCGAAGCTGAACCTTTGTATCTGCAAGCCTTAGAGTTGTTTAAACGCCGACTGGGAGATGACCATCCTTATGTGGCAAGCAGTCTAAACAATCTGGCTGGACTTTACTATTCACAGGAAAGGTATGGAAAAGCCGAACCGTTGTATCTGCAAGCCTTAGAGTTAAGAAAACGCCTGCTGGGAGATGATCATCCCGATGTGGCAAGCAGCCTCAACAATCTGGCTCTACTCTACCATTCACAGGGAAGGTATAGTGAAGCCGAACCTTTGTCTCTACAAGTCTTAGAGTTAAGAAAACGCCTGCTGGGTGATGACCATCCCGACGTGGCAACCAGTCTTAACAATCTGGCTTATCTCTACTCATTACAGGGAAGGTATGGTGAAGCTGAACCCTTGTATCAGCAAGCCTTAGAGTTGAAAAAACGCCTAAAGTTCACTTGACAAGGAAAGAGAGAAAAACTAGGGGTGTGGAAACCCGCGCAGGCGGGTTTTGTTTGTGTAGCTGCGGTTTCAACCGCCCAATTAATGGTTAAGTTTACTAACCCGGATTTGTTATGATACCAAGTTGCGTTATCATGTCTCATGTGGGTTTCACTATTATCTTTTCCGTTGCACAAAAGATGTGACTAAACCCGCCCTAATTCAGGTAGAGGAAGGTTTAGGGAGAGGATGTCACCGATAGGCGCGACGGGGTAAAACCCGCGCTGATGCAATTGTCGGGGAACTTCCACAATGCGCCATAACGTGCTATGAATAAGGGATATCTCACCTCAAGACGCGATCGCACGATGCCTACCCCTAGTCACCCCCTGCCAACACCTGAATTTCGCCGCGAACATCGCTTAGGATTGGTCGTGTATGGTGGTGTTTCTCTCGCCATTTATATGAATGGGATCTGCCGCGAATTCTATAATGCGGTACGGGGGCGCGGTATCTATAAGCTGATTAAAGCCCTAACGGATTCGGATATTGTGGTGGATGTCCTCTCTGGAACCTCAGCCGGAGGCGTTAATGGGGTGTTGCTGAGTTACGCCCTTGCCAATAGCACGAACGACACCGTTGTTGATTTTAAAGAATTTGCCCAAATTTGGCGGGACAGTGGGAATATCCACGAATTAATGCATCACCCCTCAACCCAGGAAACCCAACGGGAGTCAGTCTTGGATGGTACAGGCTATTATCAAACTGCTCTAGCCGAAGCCTTTGAAAAGGGCATTTATAATCGCACCGATGCACCAGCAGGGGAGTGGGTATCGGCGTTTAATGAACTTGATTTATTTGTCACAGGAACCGATATACTGGGACATATTTATAAGGTATTTGATGATACCGGTCAAGTCATTGAAGTTAAAAATCACCGCCAGATTTTTCACCTCAAGCATCGTCAAGGACGCCATGAACCCTTTAATCCTGATCATGACCCAGCGGATTTAAATCGGACGCCGGAACAAACCTATCAATCCTTGGCAAAATTATGCCGAATTACCTCATGCTTCCCGGTGGCATTTCCATCGGTTAATGTAGGGTTAAAGGACGATGCCAATGACATTGATCAGCGACTGATTCGATGGGGACAACTGGAGAACCGAGACTTACCCGAACAGCGACCACCAGAGGGGTATCAACTCCATTATATTGATGGTGGGGTGTTGGATAATCGACCATTTAGTTACACAATTAAAGATATCTATTTTCGCACCGCTAACCGTCCCGTCGATCGCAAGCTGATTTATATCGACCCCAACCCCGATCGCTTCTTGGGAAATCCTAAATTTAATGCCATGGCGAAACCCACCACCTGGGAGGTGCTTCAGGAGGCGTTAGTTGGACTCCCCACTTACGAAAGTATTAGCAACGATTTGGAGTTAATCCAAGCCCAAAACGATAAAATCAGCCGCTATAATAGCATACTCGCCAGTGTGGAAGCACCAGACCCCTCCACTCCAGGTGTTTCCCACCAAATTAGCGTGAATGAAGAGATTTACCTCCGTAGTCGCCTGATTGGGTTGCGCGATCGCATCCTCCCCCTGATTTTACGCATGGATCGAGAGCAAACCACGGCTTCAGGGAAGGATAAAAAAGCCATTTTAGATAAAACAGGACAACGGTTAATTGCAGGTATCGCCAGCCCCACAGACAGTCCAGATCAAGATCTAATTCTGCAACAAGCCAGTCAGCACATTCGTAATCTTGATATAGACTATGCGTTGAGGAAGCATTTCTATATTATTGATAAGCTATTTCAGCAGCTTGAGACAACAACCGAAATCGATGAATATAACAAGCAGCGATTACTTGTCAGTCGGTTAAATCGACAATTGAAACTGCTAGAAGTTATTCGCTTTACGTTAGATACATTACTCAGTCATCCTCAAGTTAGTGAATCCTTCTACAGTTTACTAGAGAAAAGTTTAGAAAATTCGGATGCGGAATTTCAACAGCAGTGGCGTAAGCAAGTCTATGACCGCCTCTTGCGTTTGCACCGCTTCTTCTTTGATGCGGATGGTTTAGCTGACATGTCCCCATCGGGTTTAGATCAAAATCGCCTAGAATTCGTTCCCGCCGACTTTTTTAAGACATTACCCGCCGCTGCGGAACAGCTAGGATTCAAGTTAAACCCGCTTCCGGAACAACAGAGTGACTGGTTACCGCAAAAACAGATTTCGAGTATTATTGCCCAACTTCGGCAAAAAATTCGCCAACTCGATGATGATCCGTCGCTTCTAGAGCGTATTTGGTCGGAGCAAAAATATCAAGCTAGCGATCCGGAAAACTGTAGTCAACTTTTCTGCTCAATTCTTCATCAAATTAATCAGGCATCAGAACGGTTAATTCAAACCAGTCAACTCAACCACGGTGAGGATATTCTCAAGCGTTACCAACAGTTTTGTGACTTAGACCGGATACTCTATCCCTTTGAATATTTAACCAATCTTTCTGAAAAAGATATAATTGAAACCATTCGCTTTAGTCCAGATGATGCCCAGCTTGGTTTAGGCAAAGGGAAAACGCTAGAAGATAAATTAGCGGGGGATACCTTACTCGCGTTTGGCGGATTTTTCAAGAAATCCTGGCGTTCTAATGATATCTTGTGGGGGCGATTGGATGGACTCAATCGTATTGTTGAAGCCTTAGTCACTCGTGAATCGGTGCAAAATTTTTCAGCTTTTTTGGCGCGACAAACCCAAAAACACGAATGTACAGAAGATGAATACTTAGAACAACTCATTCAAGCCTCTTTCCCCGATTCCACAGCCAACACTCGCCAGAAACTCAAATCCCATCTGCGCCTATTAGCTGAGCCAAATCTGTCTGATGCAGCTATGCAGATTATTTTAGATGATTTAGTTTTGGAAGGTCATCGCTCAATTTTAATGACCGACTTAGAAACGGTGATTGAAGACGAAATCAGGGAACAATTAACGTGGAATCGCCAGCGAGTTAAACCGACTAATCCTGATGATGTGGAACGATTACTGGCTCAACTCGGTGATGAACCACCCAGTTATAAACCCGTTCCTGGTTATTTTGAGACAACGGTGAATACCTTAGCAGCAGGAAAATTAGCTAAGGATGCGATTGGTAGTTTCTCTCCCCAAGCTAAAGAAGAGTTCTTTCGGAATCAATACCGGATTGGTAAAGAAACCCTTTTAAAAGATATTCCTGGAATTGTGCTAGCGAATCTTGCCACTCGTGCTGCTTTAATCGTGCGAGATATTATAATTACTATTCTCGGAAAACAACGTGCTAAGAAACTTCAAGGGCTTTTGAGCTATCAATTTGTGAATAAGTCATTGCAACTCATCTATTGGTGGTTACAATTGAGAAGTCCATCCCTGTTTCAGAGTCCCAAGTTTATTGGCAAACGACCACTGATATTAGCGCTACAGGTGCTATTACTACTCACTGCCATTATCAGTGTTGTGATTACTGTCTCTAATTCGCCTATACCCACCGCTGTCGCCCTCATTGCTATAGTCTTGTTTTGGTTACTAGGGTACATTTGGAAAAAGTCTTAGTTATTTGTCATTTGTCATTTGTCATTTGTCATTTGTCATTGGGAAAATCTTCCCCATCTCCCCCTGCTTCCCCTGCTTCCCCTGCTTCCCCTGCTTCCCCTGCTTCCCCTGCTTCCCCTGCTTCCCCCGCTTCCCCCGCTCCCCCATCTCCCGACCCTATGAGTGCCGATTTTGTAATGCTCTCATTTCCTGCTGCACATCCACAACAATCTGTAACGCCTCATTGAGTAAACGCCCATGTTCCGTCGCTTGATCGCTAACTTGTAAAGCTGTCAATGCCATGAGATTATTATCAAATAATTCAGAATTGCATTTGATAAACTTGTCATTTTCCCTCAGAATTCGTTCAGTTTTTAAGGCTCGAATAATATCGTCACGGGTTAGCCGAAGTGCCTGAATAACTTGTTCCCGATTTGTTAACGCCACACCCGGATTACCAACAGCTTCAATTTTGTCATTAATATTAATGGCTTGAATCACTCGATTAAATCGGTTTACATCTTCAAATAGTCGAATTAAATTCTTGCATTTGCGGCTAAGGGCAATTTTGCGAATATCGTTTAAGAATAAGGTGATGGCAAGAATGGAAGGGATAGCAATTAACAACTTAATATGTTCTGGAAAAACCTGGAGAAGTACAAACCCTGTTAAACTAATCAGGATAATAATCAAAAGGGTCTTCGTAATCTCCGCGATAAATTTAGGCAGAGTCGGTGGTTTCAGGACAGTATCAACACTTACTCCACTCAAATGTTTGAGTTCTCCTTTGGTGATTTTTAGTCCCTGTAAGTCAGGTTGCATTTTAGGTATGATAGTTTGACTCTAGCGATTCGGGCTTGGCTTAATCGGTGATACACCTAATTGTATCTTTCTCTGTATTAGCACATAAAGTTGATTTCATCTTTGTCAGCTATCGAAACACTAGCAATCGGTGGTTCTTCAATCTAACGAACCCCATAATGATCGCCTGCTTGGAGCGCGGTTGACATTGATGGAACTGTTGGCGATCGCACAGGACTTTGATATCATCAGATTGATCAGTTTTAGCACCCGCCTCTGTTTGTGGACGGAGGAGGCAGTAGCGATCACAGTGTAGTCAACTAGCGCGATCACGCTCAGTGGCTTAAATGGTTAGGTAACATTTAACTATCTATAGCTACAATTTCAGCTCAATGCAAAATTCAATGGTTAATTTTCGGAATATTACTCAGTGCAGAAACATCAGTTAGTTCTTCCGCCGTTTCCTTTTTGACAACAGCGATTGTTCCGGCTGACTTCATTACGATCGCTTCTACGTCTAGTAAGACTTCATCCCTGGGTATTTTTGCCTGAAGCGCAATTGACCGAATCTAGCAAAAGACATAAATCTGAAATGCCAGAGCCTTTGGGATGTAGTATTTCCACGAGTCATGTTTCTAGATTTAACGGATGCTGTGGCAGTACCACTGCCCAAATTTTGCGAAGTAGTAGTATGGCTGTATTGTTATTTCATTAACTCAATTTACCAGAAGTGAAAGATTGATCTCCACCGTCTGACTTTTATTGTGCCTACCTACTGGAGAAACCTAATGACTCATTCTTTCGTTCACTCAATTCGGCAAAAGTTCCAGTCGTGGTTTACCCAGGCGCAAGCCGCAGTAGCAATCGAGGATGAAGAGGTTGAGTTGCCCGATGGGATTCAGACTCAATTGGGGCAAAAAATCCAGGCACTCCCCTGTTGTCAGGTCTATCAAACCACAGTGCAAGAGGCGATCACCGCTGGGGTTGAAAACTGGCAACGTCACCTGGATGCCGCCAATAGTTTGATCATTTTGGGCAGCCCCGTAGAACCAATTGCCAAAATTTTGAGCGATAGTCTGCAAAGCTGGCACAATTCCCCCGTCGAGGTATTCACACCTCTACCTTGCCGAATGCGCCCTCATGATCCATTAATCATGTCTCAACAAATTCAGCAAGCCCTGCAAGCCTACCCACAGATTGATGTTAAAAACCTTAAGGATACTGGCGATCTGCTTGAGGCAGACTCCCTGGCTGATCGAAAGACATTGATGATGATTCCCTGTTTGGATCAATGTTTTCTGCGCTGTATTGGGGGTTGGAATAGCATTGAATACTTACGAGACATGATCATTCATAATCGCAATTGCTTTTGGGTTATAGGCTGTAACCATTGGGCTTGGGATTTTCTGGATTTTGTGTGCCAGATTAGCGCCTATTTTAGCGAGGTGAAACCGTTACCGGAACTAGATGGAGCGATGATTCAAACCTGGTTAAACCCGATTGCTAAAACGATGATTGAACCAGAGGCGATAGAAGACTCAGAAGATAATCTTAGTCAGGCATATTGGAGGACTCTTGCCAGTCAATCCTCTGGTGTCAGTAGTATTGCCTTTGGCGTATGGCTAAATAGCTTACGAGTCAAGCGCGATCAACTAGAGGATGGTAAATCTCAATTGAACTTGAGCGAGACATCAACAACCAACAAAACCCGTTTTACCTTACGTCAAACTAAACCCACATTGCCTAGTTTGCCACCATTAACGGGGATTGACCGCTATTTACTTCATTCGTTGCTAATTCATGGGCAGATGAGCCATGTCCATCTTGCCCTGAGCTTGGGTGAACCCGAAAGCCAAATCCAAGCTCGGATTCAGGGGTTATTGCGAGCCGGGATACTAGCTAGCAGCAATGGCATGCTATCAGTACGTGCTGCCCATTATGCCAAGCTGAAGATTGAATTAACGAATAATAACTTTTTTGTTGGCGAGGATTAACCATGAGTGTATCGGGTTTTGAGCTGATCAGTTTTGTTCAGGCAATGCCGGCGTTGTTGGCACAAACCGAGGCATCGGAAACCTTACCGCAACGAGTTCTTACCAATATTACACTGCAAAAAATTTTTCGTTCTCTCGTCGTTATTTTGATCGCTTATGGGAGCATATTTGTCATTCAGTCGCTCACCAGCTGGAGTTCAGAACGAGTTCCCCGCCGCTTTCGATTATTGATCAAACAATCTTTGCCCTTTTGGAAAGGGCTGATTTTGATCCTAACGGTTTCCTATCTCCTAAATCTGTTTCTGAACTTGTCTCAGGAAAACCTCCTCGCATTGACCGGCACGATCGCTATTGCCCTGGGTTTTGCCTTTAAGGATTACGTGAGTTCGATCATTGCAGGAGTAGTTGCACTGTTTGAAGCTCCCTATCGAGTGGGCGATCGCATTCAAATTGAAGATCATTACGGTGAAGTGGTGGGCTATGGTTTGCGTGGAATTCGACTCCAGACTCCTGACGACAACATTGTCACTATTCCCCACAACAAAACCTGGACTGAAGCTGTCTCCAATGCCAACAGCGGAGAGCTAGAAGCTCAGATCGCCACTGACTTTTATTTTGCTCATACTGTAGATGCTGAACAAGTCATCCAGATTCTGTACCAGGCAGCTTACAGTAGCAAATATACGCAGCTAAAGCTTCCCATTGTCGTTGTCATGCAAGAACAAATCTGGGGTACTCAGTTTAAGCTGCGGTCTTACCCAATGGATGCCCGCGATGAATTTATCTACAAAACCGATCTGATTCGCCGTGCCAAGCAAGCCTTTGCTCGCCAAAATTTACCTTACCCAAGGTTATCAGATATCCAAAACAATGACAGTTGCCCCTGATTAGAAGGGCTTCGCCAACACCCCGTTTTAACGGGTTTTAGCTTTAAGCCAGAACTTTAGTTCTAGGCTTAACTATGGGGAGCATTCTTTGTATAAAATTAAACCGAGTCTATGTTTAAATTATTATTCAGTCAAGTATTTTATTTTTTCTCCTGAATAATTTTCTCATACCACTTCATTAAAGGAGTTGCAGTAATTCCATGTATAACAATAGATGTTACAACAGTTATAGAAGTTATCCAAGCAATTTTTGCACCCAATTCCCCCTCTAAACTCTTGCCAAGAGCATAGGAAAGATAGTACAGAGAGCCGACACCTCGAACGCCAAACCAACCAAATAGGCAACGAATAGCTGGGTGAAACCGTGAGCGAGGTGACTGAGAAAAACCTAAGTTAGTCGTGCTAATCCAAGCACCTAAAGGTCTGATGGCAAAAATTAATAACCCTGCAATTAGAAGGGCTTCGCCACCAAATTCGAGAATTGGCTCAATTCGCAGCAGGGAACCTAACAACAGAATCGTTCCCACTTCCATCAATTTTTCAAGTTGTTCGGTGAATTCCAGTTGAGAAAGTCGCCGATTAGGATTAGAATGACTCCGCTGTACCATTAACCCAGCAACAAATACCGCCAAAAATCCGTAACCGTTAATGACTTCTGTTAGCGCATAGGTGATTAAAATAATACTGAGACCAATAAAGTCCTCCATTAACGCATCAATA
The DNA here is from genome assembly GCF_040220555.1 of Coleofasciculus sp. C1-SOL-03. Taxonomy (NCBI): domain Bacteria; kingdom Bacillati; phylum Cyanobacteriota; class Cyanophyceae; order Coleofasciculales; family Coleofasciculaceae; genus Coleofasciculus; species Coleofasciculus sp. C1-SOL-03. Next base: position 59,297 of record NZ_JAVJUO010000194.1, on the reverse strand, counting down.
GAGCGAAAGTTTTGGAGCTGCTGATTAATCCACATTACTCCCTTCCCGACCAAAATCCCCATACCAATTCCAGCCGCGATCGCCCAAATTAAATCAACAAAAATCCATTCTTTTAACCAAGTTTGCCAATTGTCGTTTTCTAACCAATGAATTCCAAAATAGACAAACGGAAAGGCTAACGAATCGTTCAATCCCCCTTCAGACGTCAGACCAAATCGCAACTCATCTCTATCTCCTATATGTACTAATTGGACTTCGGATGCCAATACGGGGTCAGTTGGTGCAAGAATTGCCCCCAACAAAACAGCGGCTCCCCAGTTCAGATTCAATAACCAATGGCTAATTGCTGCTATGGCAAAAATTGAAATCGGCATGAGAAAAGCAATGAGCCGAATTGTTGAATTCCAAGCTCTTAGTCTCAAAGGGCGATTCATTTTTAAGCCGCAACTAAACAGAGACACAATCACCACAAATTCGGTGACGCGCTCCAAAAATTCGGTACGGGGCTGAACTTGAATCAGATTAGTTCCATAGGGACCGAGAAAAATTCCCACAACTAAGTAAATGAGGGCGTAAGAAAGAGGTAATCGCTTAATCCAACCTGAACCCATTGTGACCAACAGGAGCAGTAAGCCAATGACTAACAAGGCAAGAATGTAGATATCCACAAAAGTATAGCAATCCTATTTAATTCGTGTCCAAAAATCTGATAATTTTCGGGAATGGGCAATGGGCAATGGGCAATAGGCAATAGTAAATAGTTTCAAGGCTTTTTTCTATTTTTTGATTTTTCACAACCTATTTAGGATTGCTATAATATCCTATTTAATAATCGGAAAGGCTTTCTCAGACAACACGAAGGGGCGGTACTTTAATCCATCTCGAAGTATCCGTTGAGAATCCTGGGTATGCATACCAGGGAGAGGTCAACGCATTCACTCACTAACGCCAATCGGACGAACGACTAAAATACCGATCGCGTGCTTGATCTTGCCTACATACTGCTGTAAATCTTGGGAAATTGTCACCTCTCCAGCGGGTGAGGCATGAATCAAACGAATTCTGCCATCGGACTGGCGATCAATGAATCCGGTATGGGTGACATCCAATCCAGCAATATTAGTAGCGATGCCAATAATATCTCCCGATTGTAGCTGATTATAGCTGTGGTGAATTTGCTCGGTGGGAATATAGTTTAAGGGAACAGCATTAAGCCGATCTTCCATCGCTAAAATACACTGATAATTCGCCGAATTATTCACCAGTTGGGGATAACGGTGACGGTGGGTACTCATGAAATTAAGCCGCTTATTTAACGAGATTCCTCCCAGCGCCTGGGTAATATTGGCTACGGTTCCCCGTTTCTCGTTGTCATGAATCCAAGCCGAGAAATAATGCAAGCGGCTACAATAGCCATCGAGTTGACCATTCTGGTAACGCTGATCGCGAAGATGATTGACAAAGGTGGGATAGGAATAATCCTGTTGTGCTACAGTTCGTGCGATCGCAAGGACTGTTTCCACAAATAGCACACAGTCAAACGCCTGAAACGTTACCACTAAGGTTTCCTCTGACGATTTGTCTAATAAGCCTGCCTTATAGGGTGTCCCCACAAATCTTTGTGCGATCGCCTGTATAATACCCGCCATGGGTTGCTCCTGCAGGTGCTGGGCAATTGCCCATTCCATAACCTGCTGAAACTGTTCCCTCTCCTCTGATACAGGATTCATGGATGCTGAGACGGTAATCGTTGAAGTATCGGTTAGTAACCTCTGGGATGGCGGAAACATCACAGCCTCTCTTTTGGTAATCAGATGGGGAGAGGGGTTTTCCCCATTCGGTGACAAGTAAGAATCATGGCTACCAACCCAAGCTGGGACAAATTTGTTCCCTGTTCCCTGTTCCCTGTTCCCTTTCCTAACCAAAATGTCCCGCTTTAGACCGATAACCGAATAATCTATACGTTCCTCGCCTTCTGCTTCCCCGACGTAGCAAGCGGAGTCTGTACAGGCGTCCCCGCCTCCAGAGGTATCGTCAGAACCATTTGTCACGTCAGCAACAGGGATAGGATCATCATCCTGAGCTTGAAAGGCAAGATCGGACGTAAAACCGCCAGAAATTGCCAATCCCACAAAAGCCCAACCAAACATTTTTCTCATTATTCCTCCTACTTCCCCTGCTCTCCCTGCTTCCCCTGCTTCCCCTGCTTCCCCTGCTTTTGCGCTTAAGTTGACACCAATGCGGTAAAACCCGCCCCTACCCCCCTCCAGACGCGCCTGCTCATAGTGTGCCACAGCGCGATCGCGAGTTCTTGTAGTGGGCTGACCCACCTAAAATGATGAAGAATCGTAGGGGCGCACCGACGTGCGTCCAATTTAACAGTAAAATCTATTGCACAATTTTAGGTGGGTCACGGCAGTAGTGGCATGGCACACCTTAATTGATGGATTAGAATTGGTTCGTAGTGAGGGCTTTAGCCCTCTCCAGCTAGGCGTTATAGCACTCTTCGTGCTTACTACAAACAAAGCCCTATTTTAGCTGTGTCAGCCCAGTAGGTATTGTGTCCACCCACTTAAAATGAATGCCACTGACTTTAGAGTTTGTAGTAAGCGCTTCAGCGCTTCTGGCACTAAAGTGCCTACTACGAACCCAGCTTAAGTCAGTGCCATTTCACTTAAAATGGTGGTATAGATTGTAGGTTGGGTTGACGCCTGTTAGTAGGGCAGAATCCAGGGCTAAAGCCCTGACTACGAACCCCAGCCACGCCACGACAAAAGTGACATGCTCCCAATTTGCCACAACCAGATCGCTAGATCATTGATGCCGTAGGAGTTAGACAAGGATTAGCGACCTCAAACGGCTAACTTGAGTCTGTCAATTGCGCCTCAAGGCTATAAACTATAGGATGCATCAAGATTGAGACGATTTTATTTTAAGCTGTGCGAAAAATAGTCATTGCTGGTAACTGGAAAATGCACAAAACTCAAAGGGAGTCCTCTGAGTTTTTGCAAGACTTTATGCCCAAGCTGGAACAAACGCCCCCAGAACGGGAAGTTGTTCTGTGTGTTCCCTTTACAGATTTAGGAGTAATGTCCAAAAATCTGCACAATAGCCGGGTGCAGTTAGGGGCGCAGAATATCCACTGGGCAGATGAAGGCGCTTTCACGGGGGAAATTTCTGGTCCGATGTTGACCGAACTCGGCTTGCGTTATGTCGTTGTCGGTCACAGTGAACGGCGTCAATACTTTGGTGAAACGGACGAAACCGTGAACCAGCGACTCCTCGCCGCCCAGCGTCACGGGTTAATTCCGATTCTCTGTGTCGGTGAAACCAAGCAGCAACGGGATGCTGGAGAAACGGAATCTCACATCAGCCAGCAACTCGTAGAAGGCTTGGTGGATGTGGATCAGCAGCAACTGGTAATCGCTTATGAACCGATCTGGGCAATTGGCACAGGGGATACCTGTGAAGCCGCAGAAGCCAATCGGATCATGGGTTTGATTCGCTCTCAACTGAAAATTGCCGATGTACCAATTCAATATGGGGGTTCGGTCAAGCCTGCGAATATTGATCAGATTATGGCGCAACCTGAAATTGATGGGGTGCTAGTCGGGGGAGCTAGTCTAGATCCGGGGGGATTTGCCCGAATTGTTAACTATGAATAGTTCATGGTTTATCGGTCATGGTTCATCGTTCATGGATCATTTGTCGAAAACAACCGATAAGCTGTCATGCATTTAAATTGGCTATTAGCAGCGAGCAAGATGCTCGCACTACCAGGATGAGAGCCATTCTTGACATTAAGGTTTAAATGCCGAATAGCTTAATGACAAAGGACAAATGACGAATGACAAAGGACAACTAACCATCCGAGACCATTCGTTCTGCTGGGGAGAACGCACCTATCTGATGGGCGTTTTGAATGTGACGCCGGATAGTTTTAGTGATGGGGGGGAGTTTAATACCCCAGAGGCGGCGTTGGCACAAGCTCAACGGCTAGTCGAAGCGGGTGTGGATATTCTGGACATCGGCGGACAATCAACCCGACCGGGGGCTGAGGAGGTTTCGGAAGCCACCGAACTCCAGCGTGTACTCCCCGTAGTCAAGGCGGTGCGTTCCTCCCTGTCTGTTCCGATCTCGGTGGATACCACCAGAGCCTCTGTCGCCAAAGCAGCGGTGGCGGTGGGGGCGGATATGGTCAATGATATTTCCGGTGGCACGTTTGACCCGGATATGTTTTCTGTGGTTGCCCAGTTGGGTGTGCCAATCATTCTGATGCATATCCGGGGAACCCCCCAAACCATGCAAACGCTGACCGATTATCAGGATCTCATCGGCGAAATCTACGAGTTGCTAGAGGGTCAAATTCAGGCGGCTATCCAGGCGGGAATCGGGCGATCGCGCCTGATCATTGATCCGGGTATTGGGTTCGCCAAAACTGCTGAGCAAAATATACAACTACTCCGGCAACTTACTGCCTTTCGTTCCCTCGGTGTGCCACTTTTAGTTGGCGTGTCGCGCAAAAGTTTTATCGGTCGCATTCTGAACCAACCTGACCCCAAGCAACGAGTCTGGGGAACGGCGACGGCTTGCTGTGCGGCGATTGCGGCAGGCTCGGATATTCTCCGAGTTCACGACGTTGCCGAAATGCATGATGTCTGTCGGGTGGCTGATGCTATCTGGCGATAGTAGATGATAATCAAATTTAGAGCTTATCCGAGAAGTATTGGTGGAATAGAGTATCTGTTATCGTCTGATTGTAAAATTTTGTAAAGAAAGTTAGCGAAACCTTGCAATAATCGCCCTGAAAACTCATAATTCTAATCTGATGGCGATGTTATAGAGCAGCGTTATCCCAGAAGAGTAGGGATAGCCCTATGCCTGATCAATTGCTGTCAAGTCATCAACAGCCGTATTTGGGTTAGCGAAAAAGTACCATTAAACGGTAAAATGTAAGTAGTTATTGACCTCTCTACTGGAGTCGGGATGATCAATTGAAGCTAGGTTTAACAAGTGCGCTAAGCAACAATGATAGAAGACGATATAACGTTCGTCTATCTAGAAACACCTGAAGAAAAAGCCTTAAAATTATGAGGCAAATAAGACCCTTCAATTGCCAGACAAGTCAATTCCATCGAGTAGCCATAAGAGCAAAAAAGTCTTATCTCTTATGAGTCTATAGCTTAAGCTGTTTGACATTTAAACCTTAATGTCAATAATGGATCTCATCCTTGTAGTGTGGGCATCTTGCTCGCTACTAATACCTAATTTAAATGCATGACAGCTTAGTGACTGGCATAGCTCAGTCCCCAGAAAAAAGCTAACAAAACTGATTGAGGTAGCCGTTTACCTGTACAATCAGAAATGGCAGACGTTATTCGTTTGTCCTCATCTATCTTTCTTTGGCAAAGTTGTTAAGTTTTCTCTAAGAGACAGGAGTATCGATAAATGTTCGGTTTTTTAAAAGGTGGCAAGAAATCTAAAGACCAATCGTCAGAGGCTCCGAAAACAAAAAAAAGTAAAGACTACTTTTTGGAGCTAGACGACACGGGAGCGGTAAAATCGGAACCGGAAGCGAAGAAACCGGAACCTGCTCAAGCAACCAAAGCCCCAGAAGCAGCAGCGAAAAAGCCAGCAGCTAAAGCGGCTAAAGCACCAAAAGCCAAACCGCAAAAAGCTGCACCTCAGGCGACACCAGCAGCCAGCAATGGCAAAGTCGAGCCTCAACCGGGACTCACCTTTGCGCCAAACAACTTATTGCCACTCAAAACCAATAGTGGTCGGCGGCGTCCGGGTCCTTCTATGAATAGTTTCCTGGAGATGGCGCGTCAGATGCAGCCGCCTCGTTCATAAGCGATTTCATTGGGCGGTATCGATGTAGAGACGTTGCACGCAACGTCTCTACTCAAAAACCAAACCAGCCAGCTTCGCTAAAGGCTTGGTCTAGGTCGAGTGCCAAACCAAGGGTATCCCGGCACAACCGAGAATTTAGGTATGGCTTTCAACGGGTTAGACATTTTTCTGAAAAACCAGTCCACTGTATAGTTCAAAGGCAGAATCCCAAAGACTTTCTTGACGGCGAAACAAGTCAATGTGAGCGGGTAAACGAGTCAGCATTTCTTTGTAATCGAGAGCCGTTTCAGCAAAGTTGGTGAAATCTGAGAAAATTGGGGTTTGAGGAAGTTGGCGGTTGAGAAAATCCCGCAGCTTATTCCAGTTGATGCGATTGGTTGTCTGGCTCAGGGAAGAGGGGGATTCTCCGGGAGTGGGGTGGTTCTGTGGTTGGGGGGATAACTCAATCCCCTGTTGAAATTGATAATCGCGATCGCACAAACGCAGGATAGTTTTTCTTGTTGGTAAATGCAAGTCGCAAAACTGGGCGTAGTCCTGGGTTTGAGTCTTGCGCTGTAATTTACCACGAGCGTCGAGATCCACCACTTGTTCAAAAATAGGCAAGCGTCCCTCTACCCGTTGACTCACTTGGGACCATTGAAAGGGGAGAGAACCCAGTTGACCTTGATCATTTTCGCAAACAACGGTGACGTCCTCAGCACTGAGTTGGGAAAAATAATGAACCCTAAACACATTCAGAGACTGAATCTCCGCCAGAATTGCCCAAAAACAAGGAACTGAACCCTGTTGCAGGGATGACGCATAAAATTTTAATTCACCAATGGGTCCAACTCGATACAACCGCCAGCCGCGTGTCGGGAGTTGCAGGCGGGCGGTATAGGGATCGATTTGCATAATTTTCGCCAAGGTTTGGGCGGCGATGGGTTTGGCTTCAGGTTCAATGGGTTCGAGAACTAAAACGCCGAATTGAGTATTTTCGGGGTCAGCCGTGGCTTGGGCTAACGCTTGGCGGCGTTTTTCCTGTTCCATGGCTTCTAAACGCCCAAGTCCCTGACGTGCTTGGGTCATGACTTTAGGATGCGTGGTATTTTTGAGTAACTTGCGGTAGGCGGTTTCGGCGGCGTCTAGCTTACCTGTGGCTTCGTGTAAGCGTCCGATATAGAGTCGCACCCAGGGGTTATTGGGGTCTTCCTTGGCTAATTGTTTGAGTAACCGAGCCGCTGTGCGGTAGTCTTTTTGTTTAAAGGCATCAGTAACTTGGTCAAGCATAATTTGTCATTCGTCATTTGTTATTCGTCTTATGTAAAAGATTGTCGCTTTTTTGTCTCTAAACTAGCAGCAATTAACGAAAGAGCCATGAGGGGGGCGGTAACAGCGCGTAAAATTCTATGTCCTAGGGAAACGGGTTGAAATCCAGCCGCGATCGCTTGTTCAATTTCTTTGGGTGTCCAGCCGCCTTCGGGTCCTGTGACAATGGCGATAATAGGGCGTTTTGACCCTTCGCTGCGTTCATCTGGAACCGGGTTTTGAATGTAGGGGCGGGTTTCACTATTATCGTTTGTTGTCACCCTGATTTGGCTAAACCCGTCCTCATCTCCCTGATCAATAACCTCTAGCTTAGGTAAGCAATTTAACAGATGAGGAACGTTACCCCGTGCGACACAAATATAGCGGTGGGTGGTGGAGTCGATACCTTGTTTAATCGCTAAGGTAAAGTCCAAGGGATCAAGAATGGTGGGTACAATCTGACGTTCCGATTGTTCGGCGGCTTCTTGGGTGATACGCCGCCAGCGTTCCAGTTTGCGGGAACTGGGTTTGAGAATTGTGCGATCGCTCTTTACGGGTAGGATACAGGTGACACCAAGTTCGGTTGCACTGGAGATGATATCCTCAAATCCACTCCCCTTGGGCATCGCAGCGATTAAAGTAATCGCACAGGGTAATTCAGTTTGGATGGGGATCGATTCAATAATTGTCGCTTGGGTTAGGTTCGCCATTAACTCACTCAACCACCAGTTTCCCTGTCCATCCATAGCAATAAAGCGATCGCCTTTACTCAGTCGCAAGACTCGCACCAGGTAATGCTGTTGGCTATCGGTGAGGAGAATCTGTTGGTTTTGTCGTTGCGGGGGTGAGATGACTAACCGTTGCAGGTGCATAGTTGATTGTTGATGGTTCATTGGTCATAGTAGATGTAGCCAACAAGGATGAACCATGAATTTTTTACTGGGTTGTGCAGTTTGGGCGTATAAGGGTTGGATCGGTGAGTTTTATCCGCCGAAGAGTCAAGCAGGGGAATTGCTGCATTGTTATAGTCAACGGTTGAGAACCGTTGAAGGCAATACCACATTTTACGCCATTCCCAGTGCAGAAACGATCGCCCAGTGGAAATCCCAGATGTCACCGGGTTTTCGGTTTTGTCCCAAAATTCCGCGATCGCTGACTCATAATGGAGTCTTGAAACCCTCAATTTCAGAGGCGTTGGCGTTTTTGGAGAGGATGCGAGGGTTAGGGGAATATTTAGGTCCAGTGTTTATCCAACTTCCCCCCAGCTATGAACCTGCATTCTTGGCAGATTTAGCCGCCTTTCTGAAAGCGTGTCAGAAAGCCAAAGTCGCGATCGCACTAGAAGTGCGTCATTCTGATTGGTTTGAACAACCCCACGCCAGTCATCTGAATGAATTATTAACCCAACTGGGAGTAGGGCGAGTGTTATTAGATAGCCGCCCCGCTTATAGTCAATCCACTCATTATAAAACGCCATTAGAGGTTCGCAAGCCAAAACTACCCGTGCAACCCGCCGTAACCGCAGAATTTAGTTTCGTTAGGTTTATTAGTCATCCTGATCAACAGGTGAATCAGCCATTTTTCCAAGAGTGGGTAAACTGGGTGGATCAGGAGCTAAAGTTAGGGCGACAGATTTATTTTTTCGTTCACTGTCCGATTGAAGACTATTCTCCAGCTAATGCACGACAGTTTCAGCAGTTATTGGAGGAAAATAATGTACCTGTTCCCCCGTTACCGTGGAATCAGATGGATCAATCACCCGTACAATTGAGTTTGTTTTAACAGGAATGGATATCTCAAGTCGGCAAAAGTACCTGCTGAATCAGTCTTGTAGGGGGTAGGGAGCAGAGGAAGCAGGGGAAGCAGAGGGAGCAGGGGGAGAAATGGTACATTTTCCCTGATAGCGGTGCAAAGGTATGAAAGGGTTTTACCATCTTTCCTTGAAGATAAGCCAATGTCCATGCAAGGGTTTTGGAGTTGTGCAGCAAACCCAAATTAACAACTGTATCCGCTTAATTTGATCGAGTTGCCCTTTAGTGAATTTGACAGTAAAATTATTGCTTTACAGACAAATGTTAATTACTGAAAATGCTTAATTGGTTAAAAAAAATACGATTAGAAAAAAATAAACTCTTTCAACCCAAACCCGAATTCCCCAAAAAAACAGTCATATACGACTGCGAGATTGTTCGATGTATCCCAAACAAACAGCCTTCCCCTGACCTAGACTACTGCCAAGGCTGGGGTGATTTTTCAGGAATGGGACTATCTGTTATCTGTGCTTATTCATCCTGGCAAGATCGGTATCATATTTATTTAAAAGATAATCTAACAGAATTCCAAACACTAATCAATCAAGCCGAAGAAATTATCGGCTTTAATTCTATCGCCTTTGATGATCAGCTTTGTGCTGCCAACGGATTAAACGTCAAGACAACTTATGATCTATTGTGCCATGTCCGTGTCGCCGCCGGAATGCCGCCTAATTATGTTAAAGGGAAAACTCGTGCAGGTTACAGTTTAGAACAATTAGCCAGAGTTAATTTGGGGTATGGCAAATCAGGGAAGGGAGAGTTAGCCCCAGAACTTTGGCAACGCGGTAAACGCGGACAAGTGATTGATTATTGTATGGGTGATGTTAGTATCCTGAAAAAGCTTTATCAGCAGAGGTCAAGACTCATCGACCCGACCAATGGTCAACTATTAACTGTAGACTAAGCTGAGATACATTTAAATTGTGTATTCTCTATTGTCTTTTCCTTGTTCCATTTTTCCCTTATTTTCTTCTGCCTCCTGCCTTCTGACCTGTGCCTTTTGCTGTAAAAAAAGGGGTCAGAAGTTCAACTTCTAACCCCGTCAACCAGCCGATTAACACTTAAAATACTTAGCAAGACTTGCGGCGACGCGCTGCGGCTAAAGAACCCCCAATCAAGGCTAAACCTGCCAGCGTACCGGGTTCGGGGACAGATACGTCACCATTATCATCAGGCTCACCGTTAGGAATTCTATTAACCAGTAACTTGTCAGAAGCGCCTTCAAAATCTGCTCCACCTACTGACTGAAAGCGAGCCACAGCGCGGAATTCTTCGCCATTAAATAAATTGGCAAACGCTTGTTCAACCGCTTTTGCATTATCACTTGTATCCAGGATGAATCTAACTTGTGCAGACTCTCCTGGATTGAGTCCGGCGGCTGTTTGTCCACCACTAAAATTCCCTTGACCAGCAACGCGAATGCCAATGTCAAAGATATTTTGACCACCAGCACCACTAATTACCGCAGAACCTTCTACAGTATCTGAAGTTAAACCAGAATCACCGAAAAGCCGAGTAAAGGGACTGCTTAGACTATCGTAGGTGTAAGATGAAATTGAATCAGAGACATCAAATCCAAAGGCGACGAATTCTGACTCAGTTGCTTCTTCCCCAAATGGACTATCCAGTTGATCTGTGGTATTGAGTAAGGTTAAATCTAACTGAACACCCCCCTCTTCTCTATCAACGAAATCGAAGTCTACCTGAGCCGAAGCGCCTGTAGCTGGGTCATTTGTTGAGGTGCTGGTGCTATCAAAGTTAAGGGTTAAAGCTTGTGCGGCGTTGGCTGAAACCAAAGAAGACGTGAGAGCAATGCTTGTAGCGAGTAAGCTGGAACCTAGTAAACGAGAAGTGAAGGTTGTCATGTTCTTTTACTTTGCTTGTAGGACTAGAAAATGTGTTGGACTGTTTTAGGAGGGTAGAAGAATCAGCACCTGCTTCTTATTTACTACGTTACTGAATGTTGGATGGGGGTGTCTATAAAAAGTATCTAAGTTTACCGAAACTTTAGCCGAACGGCTTGCTAGATGAAGTTGTAATAAACTCGAAGGCATAAACTCTCGTATCTTTCCTAAATTAGGGCTTGCTGCATGAGTGTGTAGGGTAGGTCAGATAGAGGTTTCAAGCCATTTTCTGACCCAACAAGTGCAAGGTTTTTGCACTATAAGCCACTTTATAAATCAATAGTTAGCCAGACTGCCGAGAACGAACGGCTGTGGCAGCGATAGAACCGACTATCAAGGCAAAACTTATTAGCATAGTGTGTTGGGACGCCGAACCATCATCATGATCCGGATTATGCTCAGGAATATGAGGTATAGTATTAATCAGTATTCTTCTATTTGCTTCGTTGACTTGAGCTACAGCTTCATTAGTAAGTGTATTGGTTGATGTGTTGGTATTATCGAATGAAATAGCTGAGGCTTGTGCTGCGTTAGTTGAGACAAAGCAGGACATGAGTGTAACGCTGGTAGCGAGTAAGCTGGAACTTAGGATACCTAAAGATAGTGGTTTCATGTTCAGTATAGGGGTTATAGGATTAGAAAACTCAGGGAAGGGAACTCTGGTGAAATGACTGAATCAGTAGCAATCCCTTATAGTTTTATACTGTACTGAATCTGGGATTGTCTTGTCTATGGAAATTGAGGCATTTTACAGAAGATTCAGCAAACCTTTTAGATTTGTGAATATTAAATAAATATAAAGTTAAAATAAATATATGTTGAAAAAACGATGAATTAAGCACTTGGAAAGAGTAAAACTATAGCGGTTGCCATTAAGGTTAGGACATCTTGAACGGCTGAAACGGCGAAGTATAGCAACCGCCATAGCGGTTAGGACACATCATTTATGTAGAGACGTTGCATGGAACGCCTCTATGGTGCCGAAAGTCCTAATCGATGTGTCTACTGCTATATCAATAATCAACCTTCTGCCATCTGCCTCCTGCCTTCTGCCTTCTTGTACTAGTTTAACGCCGCGCTTTCTTTAAATCCCGCAGCAAGGATTGCGCTTTCTTGACACCCTCGCGATTATCCTGACGGCGGAAGAGATCACGGGCTTTTTCCACAGCCGTAATCGCTTCTGCTATGCGCTCCCGCCCTTTTAACGCTAATCCTAGATTGTAATAGGCTTGGGCGTCTTGGGGGGCAATTTCAATCAAGCGCCGATAGGCGACAATGGCTTCTAAGTAATTTTCCTCGCCGAGTAAAATCTCACCAATAGCAGCTTGTGCTTCCACTAAATCTGATTGAACCGCCACGGCTCGTTGAAAGGCTTTTAATGCACCGACGAAATCTTCTTGCGCTTGGAGAATTTTGCCAATTTGTAGATAAACTTGACTATTATTGGGTTCTAGTTTTGCCGCTCGGTCAAAAACCTTCAGGGCAGTGTCGATATCGCCCTGACTCAACCAAGCCATACCCAATGTAAGCTGAATATTACTATCCAGAGGTGCTAAGGATTCAGCTTGTTGGAGTGCTTTAATCGCCTCTTGGGGACGCCCTTGCTGGAGAAAAACCGCACCCAGTAACTGGTGTGCCTGAGCATTCTTGGGTTGGAGATTGATGACTTGGCGGTAAACTTGGGTGGCGCCGTCATAATCCTTTTGACGCAGGAGGACAACCCCCAATCCCCAATAGGAGTTAATATGGTTGCGATCGCGCCTTAGGGCTTGACGATATGCCTCTGCTGCTGCGGCATTATCTCCGGCATTGGCTAAACTATAACCGAGAGCATACTGAAATTCTGCATTATTCGGTTCCAAGGCAATTGCCCGTTGATACGCCCTAGCCGCTTCTCGGAAGTTCCCCTGACGCGCCTGGAGATAACCAATTCCAGAGAAAATCTTGGCATTATCTCGATCTAGAGTAGCCGCTTGTTGATAGGTTGCGATCGCCTGAGGATAATTCCCCGCATCCACCAAGTCTCGCGCTTGGCGGAGTAGCTCACGCAGTCGCTGTTGTTCCGGCTGTAGCTGGCTAACGAGCTGGGTTTGACTAGCCCCCGCCTCAGGGGTTAGAGTTATCGTCAACCCGGTAACGAATAGGCTACTCACCAGAAATAGAGTCGGCTTGAACACAGCTAATTTTCTCGTCGCGATTGAGTGTAATGGTTTTGGTTTACGCCAACCAGAGCTAGACATCAGGACATCCTCTCAGGCATATTCTAGGGTTTAGTGCCAGTTTTCCAGCAGAAATTTTGAACAAAGAGGATTGTAACAGAGAAAACCCATAACTTTAACCTAATGAAGTAGGGTCTGCTGAATAAGTCTTGTGGTGGGGTAGGGAGCTGGGGGAGCAATGTAGAGACGTAGCATGCTACGTCTGGAAGCTGGGGAAGCAATGATACATTTTCCCTGATAAGTAGTCGGACAAAAGAAAACGGTACTGTATTAAGTGCAAGTAAATCGCCCTCAAACCCTTACTGTTCCCTGTTCCCTGTTCCCTAATCTCGACCGTTAACTTTAATTGGGTCCACCTACTTAGTGGTGCAAGGGTATGAAAGGGTTTTACCTTATGTCCTTGAAGATGAGCCAATGTCCATGCTACTCAAAGCCTTGATATCTAAGGGTTTTGGAGTTGTGCAGCAAACCCTAAGTACGGGAATAGCGTCCAATCAGTTCTCCATTTGCCAGAATATGACCACTCATCGCCGCTTGAAGCTGCTCTTTGGTTGCACCGGCGTCTAATTTCAGGGTGCGGTCAAGGGCGTAGAGTTTAAAGAAGTAGCGGTGGATGCCACTGGGAGGACATGGACCCCCATATCCTAAATTACCAAAATCATTTTTACCTTGAGTCCCGCCCTTGGGTAGTGGTTCTTGCGCTGGGATTCCTTGAGGTAACTGGCGCGTTTCCGGGGGGATATCATAGACAACCCAGTGAACAAAGGTTTGCCCAGGCGCATCCGGGTCATCAACAATTAAAGCAAGGCTTTGGGTTCCTGTGGGGGGTGCATCCCAGTGGAGTTCGGGAGAGATGTCCTCTCCATCACAGGTGTACTGGGACGGAATCATCTCGTTGGCGTTAAAGGCTTGACTTTCCAGGTTCATCGTATTTTTGTCTGATGAGGTTTGCGAGTCTGTGGACGTGGAATCGTGATTTGCCGAACTGCAACCGACTAGGGACAATCCCACGAACCCCAGTAAATTAACACTCTGTCGCAGAAAGACTCTTCTATCTATAGACTTAGGCATGGCAATCTTTATCGAAGTGGGGAACAGGGAACAGGGGAAAGAGACTGTCATTTTTTGTTGTGCTGGCTGCATCAGTCGTCTTGACCCCCTCGTTTCGAGACACAATGGAGGATAGTGGGAAATTTTTCCCTCAATTGTAGGTAACAAGTTCAGTGAACAGGATGAGTACAACAGCCGTCAATCCGTTTTTAGCGGGGAATTTTGCCCCAGTACAGGACGAAATCACGGCGGATGAACTAACCGTCATTGGTGAACTTCCTGCCGACTTATCCGGGATGTTTGTCCGCAATGGTCCGAATCCTCAGTTTTCCCCTATCGGTCACTATCACTGGTTTGATGGCGATGGGATGTTACTTCAGCAACCCCACGCTACTGACGTGGAGCGTGGGGATTGCCAGGGACAAGTCTGGCGACGTAAGAGCTGAATAGTGCCATTGAACCACCAACTGATACACACTTCCGGATGCTTCCCCAGTTCGCGAACCCTGTAAGTCTACTTGTCATAGACGCTTTAAGAGAGGACATTTTGTTGGTGGCGGTCGAGGGGACTATGTACTTTGTACAGACGCGCTTTTGAAGCGTCTCTACACGAGAGGCTTATACCCATGATTCGTGTACCCGTTTTATCACCGCAAGGTGAACCATTAATGCCAGCTAAAGCCAGCCGTATTAGACGGTGGCTAAAGTCCGGCAAAGCCAAGGTTGTACACAACGACTTAGGCATCTTTCAAGTCCAATTAACAGAGGAACCGTCAGATGATCAGACCCAAGATATTGCAGCCGGAGTCGATCCGGGAAAACTATTTACCGGGATTGCCGTTCAGTCAAAGGGAGCTACCCTGTTCCTTGCCCACCTAAACCTGCCGTTTAAAACCGTAACCAAACGGATGAGCCAACGGGCAATGATGCGACGGGGACGGCGAGGGCGACGGATTAACCGGAAGCTGCCATTTAACCAACGCAACCACCGCCAGCACAGATTCGATAACCGCAAGGGTCACAAGATCCCCCCCAGCATCCGAGCTAATAAGCAGTTAGCACTAAGGGTGATTCAGGAGTTAAGCAAGATTTACCCATTCACTGATGTAGTGGTGGAAGTGGTTAAAGCCAGAGGAGATAAAGGCTTCAGTCCCGCCATGGTAGGTCAAGTGCGATTCGTTGGCTAGAAATCAGCCAGAGTTCTTCTGAGAGCCTAGGTTTGAAGGATTAGCCGCAAGGGAAAATGACGGGGTAACACCCAACAGAACCTTGACAACTTAACAGCCATGTTGGTGAGGGTCAGTATCCTAGAACCCCCAAGTCCAACCGCCCAGGTGCTGGGTTGAAAGCACACAAAGCACCCTCTTGAAGGGTGTCCCTTACAAAGGAGAATAGCCATCAAATTTGTAACGCAGGGGTGAAAGCCTACGGGCAAGCAAGAGCCTATGGGTAGGAATACGAAGCTACGCTTGAACCATCGTGACCATGTGTCCGAAAGGAAAGGTTATGGGCTGGCAATTTTGACCTTGACCAGTTAGTACCCCGATTAAACCCGGTGGAAAGTAGCACCCTAAAGGACTCAAACAAATGGCTGTTAGGAACGAAGTAACCCTCCCGTATGCCCTCTTTGGAGGTCGATACCGAAGAGCAGGTGCTAACCGAAGGCTACGGGATGGGAGGGATTGAGTCACAAGCAAATGACCTGGGTAATACCAGGTATATGCCGACAGACTCACGGTGATTTGAAGGATAGAGAACAAAGTAGCAATGAATAAGACTAAAACGCAGGAAAAACTGACGGTGGTATGGAACGCCATAGACTGGCGAAAGCTAGAAAAACGGGTGTTCAAGTTGCAAAAACGTATCTATCAAGCCTCTATTCGTGGCGATGTTCGTGCAGTTCGCAAACTCCAAAAGACCCTGATGAGGTCTTGGTCTGCCAAATGTTTGGCTGTTCGTCGAGTAACGCAGGATAACACTGGCAAAAAGACAGCCGGGGTGGATGGTATCAAAAGTCTCGCACCAACCCAGCGACTTGAGTTAGTTAATAACCTGAAACTATCCCGAAAAGCTAGCCCAGTAAGGCGGGTAAACATACCCAAGCCGGGAACTTCTGAGAAGAGGAGACTAGGGATTCCAACGATGACAGACCGTGCGTCACAAGCATTGGTAAAACTTGCTTTAGAACCAGAATGGGAAGCTCGTTTTGAGCCAAACTCCTATGGTTTCAGACCCGGACGCTCGTGCCATGATGCGATTGAAGCAATATTCACAGCGATTAATCAGAAAGCCAAATACGTGCTAGATGCGGATATCGCCAAATGCTTCGACAAAATCAACCATAAAGCACTGCTTAACAAATTAAATACATTCCCCACCATCCGCCGTCAAATTCGTGCATGGTTAAAAGCGGGAGTGATGGACGGCTCCAAGCTGTTCCCAACATCTGAGGGTACGCCACAAGGTGGGATCATTTCCCCTCTACTGGCAAACATAGCCCTTCACGGTATAGAGAATCGAATTAACCAGGCTTTTCCTACGATGGTGAAAAAGTCGAGGGAGACTTGGTTTCACAAAAAGGGAGAAACATTCCGTACTCCCAACGTCATTCGATACGCCGATGATTTCGTGGTTCTTCACGAAAATATAGCCGTTGTCCAAGGATGTCAGCAGATAATTGCCGAGTGGCTAAATGGCATGGGATTGGAATTAAAGCCATCAAAAACCCGCATATCCCATACCCTCACGGAGTACGAAGGGAACAAGGGTTTCGATTTCCTGGGGTTTAATATTCGCCAGTACCCAATAAGTATAAAACGGTCTGGGAAAAGCTCAACAGGCAAACCTCTAGGCTTTAAGACACTCATCAAGCCTAGCCAGAAAGCGATAAAACGTCATGTAGAGGAAATAGGCAACATCATCAAAGCCCATAAGTCAAAGCCTCAAGAGGCTCTTATCGGAAAACTCAATCCGATAATACAAGGTTGGGCCAACTACAACTCTACACAAGTCAGTAAAGAAACGTTTTCAAAGATAGACCACATAACCTATCAACAGCTTTGGGCTTGGGCTAAGTACTCCCACGGCGGTACACCGCATAAAGAAATCATCCGTAAATGCTGGATGGCGGTGGGAAACAATAACTGGGTATTCGCAACCAGGGACGAGCAAGGAAACCTCGTTCGGTTACGCACTCATGCCAAGACTCCTATAGTCAGGCATGAGAAGGTTAAAGGCGAAGCTAGTCCTTATGATGGCAACCTAGTGTACTGGTCAACTAGAAGGGGTAAACACCCAGAATGTCCTGAGAGAGTCGCAAAACTCCTCAAGGTTCAACAAGGGAAATGTAATCGATGCGGATTACACTTCAGAGAAGACGACTTGCTTGAAATCGACCATAAACTCCCTACCTCGCAAGATGGAAAGGACGTATTGAGCAACCGTCAGTTATTGCACAGACATTGCCACGACCAAAAAACTGCTATGGATGCCTTGTGGCAAAAGAGGCAGTTGGCACATGAAGAGTTAGCGAGGTATTTGGATGATAACCTGTTCTAACCGCCTAACCCCAAACGAGGGAAGAGGTGCCCATAACAAGGGTCAAGTCACTGAGGAGCCGTGTGACGGGAAACTGTCACGCACGGTTTTGAAAGGGAGACGGGAGGTAGCAATATCTCCCGCCGACCCAAACAATTGGGCAATATCTCAGATGGAAAAAATTGCCCCTGTCTATATTCGGCACGGTTGGCAAAAGGATGGGAACGGTACATCCCAACTCCGAACCCAACTGGGGTTGGAGAAGGATAAGGTTAACAAGGCAAGAGCCAAACCGGAAACTCACGCGGTTGATGGGGTGACGCTGGCTTGTGGGTATTTCATCAAGTATGTCCCGTTTACTGGCTCTAATTCCCATGGTTACACCCATAAAGGTAGCGTTAACGTTACCCCTTCCCCGTTTAAAATCATCACCCGTCCTGGCGCAGTGAAACGGGGAAAAGAGTATGGATTCTTCCGCCGCCAATTACACTTTGAAGTCCCAGATAAGTCGGGGACAAGAAAGCGTAAAGGTGGGACGATTACCCCCTTTGGGGTGAGGATTGGTGATTGGGTTAGAGCAGAAAAAGCCGGGAAAGTTTACATTGGCTACGTCGGCGGATTCACTGATACCAAAAAGACTCAGAAGGTTTCTGTTTGCGACTATACCTGGAAACGTGTTGGACAATTTGCTCCTAGTAAAGTTGAGCTAATCAGGAGAAATAACGGCTTATGCGTAGCCTAACAAAAGACTTGGATGCCTCCATTCTTCCGGCATCCCGCTATCCCTCCTCACCCTCCTGAGCCTGCGAAGGATCTGCTGAGGGTGAGGACTCCCGCGAATACGTTGAGTCAATGAGTTTGGCGATATCAACTATGAATCAAACTTTTTTATGGATAGAACACCTCAAGTTCAACGAACAGGGCTTGATTCCAGCGATCGCCCAGGATTATTTAGACAACACCGTTTTGATGATGGCGTGGATGAACCGCGAATCCATTCAGCGAACCCTAGAAACAGGAGAAGCCCATTACTGGAGCCGTTCGCGTGCAGAACTGTGGCATAAAGGTGCGACTTCTGGACACATTCAAAAAGTCAAAGCGTTTTATTATGACTGTGATGCCGATACGCTTCTATTGAAAATTGATCAGGTGGGCAATGTTGCCTGCCATACGGGAGCCAGAAGTTGTTTTTTCAATCGCGTTCAAGAGGTAAAAGGGTGAAGTGTCAAGTCCTTGACCTCTCCACCCCATCACTGCTTATATCACTTCACCTGTGGATACTGAACCATTAACTCACTACCACGCTGCCGTGTTTTAGGATTAATACTAAATAAACGCACATACTTGCTGTGATGTTCATGCAGGCAATCTTCTAGTGCTGCGATCGCTTCTGCCTCGTTGGTGGTTTTAATCCACCCACAGTCAGACCAAGAATTAGCCCGGAATCGCCTTGCATCAGCCTGCTCGATCCCAATGTGGTGCCCCTGGTTCAGTAACTCGCGAACCCATACTAATGCTGACGCTCCCAGATTCGCTACCGCTAGCTCCTTTGGAATCACTACGCTAGCGCTATCAGAATTTGGAAATGGGGATTGCTGGGAACCATTGCCAGACTTATGACTTGGCACAAAGTCTGAGTACCCGTTCGATTCATCGCGAATTGCAGCAATGCAGGTATTGTCCTCAGCACACAAATATCCCTGACGGAGTTTTTGATTAATGCTCACTACATGACGGGCAAACTCTGAATCTGCGTCTTGCACATTGGGTAAATGATCAGCTTGTTGGGGGTTGGTAATGATTGAGCCAGATGCGATATATTTGCCCGCCGGAATTTCTACATTCTCGATTAGTGCATGGGACATAACGATACAACCATCCCCAATACGAGCGTTAAACACAGTTGATCGAAAGCCAATAAAGCAACCGTTTCCCACGTAAGCAGGACCGTGAATTAAAGCCATGTGCGTAATCGAAGCGTTATCGCTAATCCACACGGAGTAAAGCTGTCCATCATCCCCGATGACTCGTCCCTGTTCCAATCCATGAATCACCACTCCATCTTGAATGTTTACATTCGCACCAATATAAAACGGCATTCCTTCGTCGGCTCGAATCGAGACACCGGGAGCAATGTGAACCTGCTCTCCAATCCGCACATCTCCAATCACGTTGGTCAGGGGGTGGATATAGACGGTGGAATCTAGGGTTGGTTCAGCGAGTTGCTGTGACCAAGGGGTTGGTGGGGCAGGGATGTTGTACATAGTCATGCTAGAATGAGAGTGATTATCATTCTAAATGCTACTGGAATACTTGATCCAAACCTTGACAAGCCAAAATTTGCGATGAGCCTCACTCTATACAACACATTGACTCGCCACAAAGAGCCGTTCAAAACGATTGAACCCGGTAAAGTTACCATGTATTGCTGTGGGGTAACAGTGTACGACTATTGCCATTTGGGTCATGCCCGGTCTTATATCGGCTGGGATGTAATGCGGCGTTATTTACAATGGCGGGGTTATCAAGTACGGTATGTGCAGAACTTTACCGATATTGATGACAAAATTTTGAATCGGGCTAGAGTTGAAGGCAGCTCGATGCCAGAAATTGCCGATCGCTACATCAATGCCTACTTTGAGGATATTCGGCGGTTGAACGTCATGGATGCGGATGAGTATCCCCGTGTCACCCAACATATCCCAGCGATTGTTCATCTCATCCAAGCACTGGAAACGAAAGGCTATGCTTACACCGTGGATGGTGATGTTTACTACAACGTGCAGCAGTTTTCCGAGTATGGCAAACTCTCTGGACGAAAAAGAGGGCAGATGCAAGCTGGGGCAGGTGGACGCATTGACCCAGGCGAACCAGAGGGCAAAAAACAAGACCCTTTTGATTTTGCACTGTGGAAAGCTGCCAAACCAGGGGAGCCTGCTTGGGATTCTCTTTGGGGTAAAGGACGACCTGGGTGGCATATTGAATGCTCGGCAATGATTCGTGCCCGATTGGGTGAGACGATTGATATTCATGGCGGTGGGGGCGATTTGGTGTTTCCCCACCATGAAAATGAAATCGCTCAATCAGAAGTGCTAACAGGTAAGCCCTTGGCTCGATACTGGCTACACAATGGCATGGTGACCGTGAATGGGGAGAAGATGTCTAAATCCTTAGGCAACTTTACCACCATTCGAGATTTGTTAGACGGTAAATGGTCAGAGTATCCGCAGCCGATCGATCCAATGGTCATCAGGTTATTCGTTTTGCAAGCTCATTATCGTAAGCCCTTAGATTTTACGGCATCAGCCATTACCGCCGCTGTTCATGGCTGGCAAACCCTCAAAGATGCGCTGAATTTAGACTTGGCTAAATGCAATCTATCGCCACAAGCTACGATTCTTGATGAATTGGACTCACAGGTGATCGCCCGTTTTCAAGCGGCAATGGATGATGACTTTAATACGGCGGCTGGATTAGCGGTGCTGTTTGAGTTGGCAAAATCCCTAAAACGAGAGTTTAATCAGCGTTGCCATCAAGGGTTTCAGGAACTTGAGGATGTGCAGTTACGTGCTTTATCGCAGACGTTGATACAGCTTGCTGGGGTGTTTGGTTTAGAGGTTCAAGCCGAAACCTTACCTGTACCAGAGATTAATGTGAATTGGATTGAATCGCTACTGCAACAACGGCACCAAGCACGCCAAGAAAAACGCTATGCCGAGAGCGATCGCATCCGTAATCAACTGCAAGCAGCAGGCATTACCTTGATTGATCAGCCCAACGGACAAACCCGTTGGCATCGTTTTTGAACTCTCTAGTGGAAAGGAACAATTTTTGTGATGACACTTGGTATGACTCCTATCCTTTCGGACTACCCCATATTCGGCACAGAGATTCGATGTCCTCAGTGCCATCAACCAATTCCAGCCTTGTTACTCACAGACTCTTACGTTTGCCCTGAGCATGGAGCTTTTGAAGCCAACCCCAATACAGGGGAATTAGTTCATGTTCAGTCGGGGCGATTTTGGCATCAATGGGAAGGTCAATGGTATCGTCAGCATATTCATCCCGATACCCTACGCTTTGAAATCGCTGAGGCGCTTGAACACCTTTATCGAAATGGATATCGAGCAACCCAGGTGATTGTTGCTCAACGGTATAAAGAGATGCTTGGCAACAGCTTAGAACATCATGCTGACTGGTTTAGGCAGTTTTATTTTGTGAAGCAACGATTGTATGGAGTGCCAGTGGAATTTAGCTCAGACCAACATACAGAACCTCGTTGGAAAATTATGAACTTTGAGTTTCAAACTGAACCGGGTAACCCAACGAACTATACTTATCCATTTCTCAAAGCATGGCGCTAACAGGACAATGCTATAAAGGTTGACAGTGAATGACTTGAAAAAGTAAACCAATTTTCAATCAGGAGGTAAAAGCGATGACAACAATTCAGCACTATGCAACGAATTACATTGAGAACGCCAAAGTATCGATGATTACTCCCACACAAACCATTGAAGCTGCTTCGGTTGAGTACTGTATTGCCAGTGGCTACGTCAAAATTGTGACTCAAGATGAACGGACGTTAATTACACATATCAGCAACGTTGTCATTGAAGTGGGTTAATTACACATATCAGCAACGTTGTCATTAAATGCTCAAATAGGGCGCTGCCCCAAGCCAGAAGCAGCGAAAAGCTAACGGCTGCCACAACTTGCTGGCTCAAAAGCTTCAGGGCAAAGCGCCAAGATACCTCGCGCACAATGGTTAGGAGGGTGACAAGGCAAGGTAGAATTACACCTGCCAGATAGACGGCTGTTAGAATCTGCAAGGGGGTTAAAGCACCCACTACATCCGGTTCGGTGAATAGCAAAATGCCATCCTTGCGAATAGAGGCAAGCACTACAGGTAAAGCTGCTTCAGCCGGAAGGCGAAACAATCCCATCACAGGGCGAAGAACACCCGACAATAAAGAGAGAATACCTAGCCAGTCGAGTAGCGACGCAATAATTGTAATTCCCAAGAAGATGGGGATTGCCTGGAGAAAGAATTGAGATAAAGTGCTGCGGGCTTCGCGCCAGACTGCAATCGGGCGGGGAAATTCCAGGAAACTACGCCCTTCAACGAGCAACTTATTTAACGGCGATCGCGCTTTTTTGGGTGCTGTTAGTCGGGTGTAAAGTAAGGTTGTCACCGTCAGATAGAGCAAATAGGGAATAACCAGATAAGGCAGCTTTGCCGCCGCAAATACGCCGAGGGTTGCCCCAAACTGGTAGGAACAAGCGGAACCAAATGCGATCGCAGAAATACAAGTCCCTCGCGAACAACTCGAACAAGCCCTAGTGTTAATTACGGCGGGGACATTGCAACCAAATCCCATAATCACCCGCACCAAGTCTCGCCCCGTTAATCCAAAGGGAAGCATTAACGGGTGCATTGCTACCGTGATCCGATCAATCAAACCACTTGCTTTGTAAGCACCAAGAAACAGAGCATACAGTACAATCGTGGGGATTGCCCAAACGAACAGCAACGGACCCATCGTCACCAGTCCATATCGACCCACAAGAATTTCTCGCAACAGGGACGGCAACGGGTTGAGTTGTTCGACTAAAGGCTTAACCAACCCTTGTACTAAGGGCTCAACGAATCCAGCCAAGGCGTTGGCTGTCCCAACGGCGATGATGGCAGGCAATAAAAGCAGCAAAATTGCTCCAATCGGACCCCAGTAACGATGTTCCAATAAGGTTGGTGATGGCTCGATCCGCCAGTCAATGCGCTCTGGAATTGACTCTTGGGTAAAGGTTCCGGGAGATGAAAGAGCCTCTAGAATCTGGACGCGATCGCTCGCACTCAGATGACGGGCATCCACAGGGATGAAACCAATCCCGGAACTCTGGCGGAGACGTTCGAGTACTTCTATGGCTTCTGCCTTAGCTCGTACCTTATCCCAAAAGGTAACAGCCACGACTCCCCGCTTGCCTTGAACCAATGGGAGTAACTCCGCTAAATCCTCGTCGATATGAGTAGCTTGTACCACAAGCAGCACGGTATCCGTTTCTGGCAAACGGTTCAGCACGGTTGCCGTCGTCACGCTATCAGACTGGCGCAAAATCCCAGGCGTATCGACAAAGGTGCTATCGCCGTCCCGATAGGTTTCACAAGCCACGGTAGTACCCCGAAAATTCGAGCTATAGGCTGGCTTTTGGGTGAGAGAGGTAATTAACTGGGATTTTCCCACGCTTTCTTTACCGATCGCAACGACGGCAGTGTGGGTAGAGAGTTGTCCTGTAACTCGGTTCATCGCTATCTGTCTATAAAAGAACTCAACTATTAACAAACACAATCATTGCTACAGCAGGAAAGGTCATCAAGAAATAAACCCTGTTCGCGGTAAACCTGCAAAGGAGAGGGATCTAAACCCAAACGCTGTGCGATCACATCAGCCACCACCGCAAACCGCTGCCGGAATTTATAGATAAAACAGAAAATCACATCCCCGTGACGCACAGAAGGTCCAACGACGAATAACCCTGGAGTCCGGGTTGATTCATCGCATTCATTCAGCACAGTATGTCCGTCTGACCAATGAAACAAGTGGGCTATGGTACTGAGACTGCCCTTAAAACCCGTACACAGAATAGGAGGCGTGGGACTCATCCACTGGCGATACTCAAGCCTCTCATTACCTTGCGCCCCGACGACAGCATAACCGTTGGCGTCGCGCTTGACTCCCACAATGTCAGTATTCCCAATCAGTTCAAGGCGACCTGTCCCATAGACAAACTCCAAGCGCTGTACTGTGTAAGGAGACAAAGAAATGCTCGGATCGGGGTTATTGGATGCCCAACTTTTTGCGCGATCGATTACTCCCACTCGTTTTCCCAAGGCAACTAAATTGGTGGCAGCATCCATTCCACTTTCATAACCGCCAATCACAATAACCTCCTCTCCCTGTATCTCGTCCCAGGAACGTACCTGAGTATTTTGAATGCACAAATCGGCACCGGGAAAGGGATCGAGGCGCGGATACTGAAATTCTCCCGCCGCCCAAATGACAAAGCGGCTTTGAACATCGCCTTGGGACGTTTTGAGGATAAACCCTTTTTCCCCAGGTTGCGGTTCAATATTGTGAACCTCAATGCCTGTTTTTACCGGAAGCTGAAAATACTCGACAACCGTTTGTAAATAGAGGGCATACTCTTTACCCGTTAGGTGTTCTCGTTGAAAAGATAGAGCTGGGGAGGTATTTAGAGCTACTGCATTCAGGTCGAGTAACCCAAAGCCGTGACTGGGAAACGACGGGGTAATAAATCGCATTTGTGCGGGCCAGCGATTAAAAGATGCTCCCACTTCATGGCGCTCTAATAGGATAAAATCATGGAGTCCTAAATCTTTGAGAACGACCCCACAACCGACCCCCGCCGCACCCGCACCGACAATAACTACATCCAAGATTTTAGAAGAATTCATTACAGCTATCAACTAGAAAGAAGTTACCTGTTTCTGTACGGTCAGACCTAAATTATTTTCTCCAACTTGACAGATTAAAGCGTTGATTTCTCTTCGATCACTCCTTGCAGACAAGCTTGCAACTCAGCTAAAGTTAGTGTTCCTAACTCTCCCCCCTTCCTTGTCCGCACACTCAGAGTTTGATTTTCTACTTCCCGTTTACCGACTACAGCAACAACGGGAATTTTTTCTAACTCTGCATTGCGAATTTGCTTACCCAAACGCTCTCCACTGCGGTCAATCTCAACCCGATACCCAATTTTTTTAAGAGTGGTGGCAACTGATCCTGTATACTCCCGTTGATCATCGCTCACGGGTAACAGACGCACCTGAATGGGGGCTAACCACAAAGGGAAATCACCTGCATAATTCTCAATTAAAATCCCGAAAAAGCGTTCCAACGAGCCAAAGATTGCTCGGTGAATCATAATCGGTTGTTGGCGAGTTCCATCCGCAGCGACATATTCCATATTGAAGCGATCGGGTAAATTGAAATCGACCTGAATTGTCGAACATTGCCACAAACGACCAATGGCATCTCGAATCTTAAGGTCAATCTTGGGACCATAGAACGCGCCACCCCCCACATCTTCAATATAAGTCCAACTTTTGGCAGCTAAAGCTTGTTTTAAAGCTGTTGTCGCTAACTCCCAAACTTCATCGGTGCCAACAGATTTAGCCGGACGAGTGGACAAATTCACTTCATAGTCTGTAAAGCCAAAATCTGATAAAATTTGCTCGGTTAGATTTAATACCCCAATAATTTCATCGGCAATCTGATTGGGTAAGCAGAAAATATGAGCATCATCTTGGGTGAATCCTCGGACACGCATCAAACCATGCATAACGCCTGAGCGTTCGTAGCGATAAACTGTTCCTAATTCAGCAAAGCGTAAGGGAAACTCGCGGTAAGAATGCAGGTCGTGCTTATAGGTCAGAACGTGAAAAGGACAGTTCATCGGCTTAATTTGATAAGCCTGTTGTTCAATATCCATCGAGTCAAACATATTCTCTCGATAAAAATCCAAATGACCCGATGTTTTCCACAGTTCCAGATTGGCGATATGGGGTGTGTAAAGGAGTTGATAACCTGCTGCTAGGTGAGACTTTTTCCAGTAATCTTCGATAATGTTACGTATCGCTGCGCCACGCGGATGCCAAAAAACTAAGCCACCGCCAGCATCGTCTTGGATACTAAAGAGTTTGAGGTCTTGACCAATTTTTCTATGGTCGCGTCGCTTGGCTTCTTCTTTTTGTTGAAGGTAAGCCGAGAGTTGTTCGGGTGTTTCCCAAGCTGTACCATAGATACGTTGCAACTGAGGTTTGGTTTCATCCCCACGCCAGTAAGCACCCGCAACAGTTTCTAAGGCAAAAGCATCGGGATTGATTTCTCCAGTGAAGTTGACGTGAGGACCAGAACATAAATCCCACCAGTATTCATCTGGAGGTAGCGTCACTTGTTCAAATAGAGAAGGTTCTGGCTGAATTGTATCCGTTGACCCTCTGCCGCAATCGGGGTTACCGATGAAGTAGCGGGTAATGGTTTCTCCTTCGGGAATCAAGTCGAGGATTTCCAGCTTGTAGGGTTCCCCTAACTGCTCAATTTCCCCACGAATCTCCTCCCGATCTACAACTTCGCGGATAATTGGCAAGTTAGCGTTGATAATCTGCCGCATTTTGGCTTCAATGCGGCTCAAGTCATCTGGGGTAAAGGGTTGCTGGCGATCAAAGTCGTAGTAAAATCCGGTGTCTGTGGTGGGTCCAATCGTTACTTTTGTCTGTGGGAGGAGAGTTTGCACTGCCATTGCCAAGATGTGAGCGCAGGTGTGGCGAATTCGCTCTAGTTTTTTTGGGTCATCTTGGTGAGGACTGTTCTCAGACAGAGACTGAGTTAATTGACTGACCATACTCCAAAATAAAAATAATAATCATTCTCATTTTAACCGAAAAGCCTGGATTCAGGCTACATAGAGGAACTTGATCTCGATTAAATTCATCCATGCATGATGTCAATTGACCACTACAAAGGATAGGGCTGTTGCGAACACTCAAAACACATCACCTGTAAGCTATCCAAAACCTCTTGTGGAAGTGTTACTTGACCTGCTTCAGCCATTGACAGGTGGGCAGTGCCCACCCTACGCTAGATCAAGGTTTTGATGCTTTCAAATGCAAATTTTCAGTACCATTGTACTGAGAATGTTCACCAGTGGTGAGGATGAGATTTCGACGCGATCGCACAATCCTCCCTTCCTGTTCCAACCGATTGATTAGGCGAGTTACGGTTACCCGAGTAGTCCCAATCGTTTCGGCAATATCCTGATGAGTCAGGTGAAAGTTCAGCAATTTACCCTGAGGAACTGTTTGTCCAAATTGACAGGATAGCCATTCTAACAGATGCAGCAGGCGGGCATAGGCAGAGTGCTGATGTAGAATATTCAATAGTTCTTCGCTTTTCCAAGCATGAATCAGTAACGCCTCTGGTAACGATTGACTCTCTAAAGGGATTTGACTTGCCTGTACTCGAGTCAAACAAACCACCTGGTAAGGCTTGATCCGAGATAACCGTCGTCCCACTACATCTCCCGGACCCCAAAAGCCAAGGGTAACCAGTTGACCCTCTTCATTCCAAGTTAGCGATCGCACGATACCTTGTTCAATTTTCCACAGATAGTCTGAACTCAGAGATAGCAAATCTTTGCGATTAAACGCTTTTTGGGGATACACAACATGCAGACGGGTGGGAAATATATAGGGGATTGACGTGGATAAAGACATCGGCTTATTGATGGTTAATTGACAAAGAGTTTGTAGACTTTTATTGCCATTACTTGGTAAGACAGTTGTTCAGCATTTGGATCAACAAAAGAGCCTCAAGTTTACGTCCAATCAACACCAGTTCATTTTTAGGAGCTGTTGTCCATTCACTATCATCCATAGTGAATCGTTTGCCAATCAGTTGAAATAGATGTCGCTTGGGGCTTTCGGCAAACCAGAGAACGCCCTTAGCGCGAAATACATTATTCGGAAGTTGATAGTCAAGAAATTGTTGAAATTTTTTGAGAGAGAGAGGGCGATCTCCTTTAAACGACATCGTTGATCGTGCAGCATATACAGCCATTGGTCAGTTCAATCATGTCTTCTTCAACAGTGATCAAGAACTGACTGTCAATGTTGATATCGCCAAATTCGTTGACTAAAACAGCAACTTTATAATTTTCTAAATTTTGCAAGATATAGTTCAACAGCGTTGTTTTACCGCTGCCCAGGAAGCCTGTAATGACAGTTACAGGTAGTTTTTGAGGTAAGCTGGCGGTGTCTAACATAAATAAACTCAAACCTAACAAATTAAACGGGAAAGACTCTACTGAAACAATCTTGTCTCCCTTTGGCGGTATCGCCGGAGAAAATTGATACCCAAACTGGCAAGATAAGCGATCGCGGCGCACAGCACGATCGTGGCACCAGAGGTAAAATTGAGGACGTAGGAAAGCCACAATCCGGCTGTGGTAAAGACCATACACAGCAAGCTAGCCAGTAGCATCATTTTCTTCAAGTCCTTGACATACAGATTCGCGATCGCGGCGGGCATCGACAGCAAGGCAATCAGTAAAATTACGCCCACCACCTGCATCAGCATCACCACCGTCAGCGCAATAATTCCCATCAGCATCAGGTAAAGCGCATTCACGGGTACATTCCGCACCGTGGCAAAGGTTTCGTCAAAGGAGATCGCCAATAACTCTTTGTAAAACAGCGCGACCAAAATGACGATCATTATATTTAGCGCCAGCATAATCCAGAGATCGCGTCTAGGAACCGAGAGAATACTACCAAATAAATAACTCCTGAGATTTGCCGTATAGCCCGGTGTCAAATCAATAAAAATTACCCCAATTGCCATACCAATTGCCCATAACATACCAATGACAGTATCTTGTCGCAACTGAGTTTTACGCTGCACCCAGCCCATGATCAACGCCGCCATCAGACTGAAGGCACTTGCCCCTAGCACTGGATTAAATCCCAAGAAAAATCCCATACCCACACCCCCATAGGCGGCGTGAGCAATGCCTCCAGCGATAAACACAATCCGATTGACCACCACAAAGCTGCCAATAATGCCACTGGCAATGCTAATCAACAACCCTGCTAATAGGGCATTTTGCATAAATTCTTGCTGTATAACTTCCAGCATAAGCGAAATCAAAATTATTTCCTTGTGTCTCGGCTATTCAGGTTTTGATTTAGGTCAATTTTAACGGATTCGCGGCACAAACCGATTGTGAATCACCGGTTCTACTGATTCTCCGTCGGTCTGTTCTAGCATTTCATTCGTCACCTGACTGTCACCCTGGTAATACAGCCGTTGGTTCAAATAACCGATTGTTTTAACGTAAGAGGATACCATGCCAAGATCATGGGAAATCATCAAAATTGTCACATATTCATTCAGTTGCCGCAGCAATTCATAGATGGCTGTAGAGGATTGACGGTCTAGACTGGTTGTGGGTTCATCAAGCAGTAGAATCTGAGGTTCTGTTGCTAACGCCCGAGCAATATAGACTCGTTGGCATTCCCCGCCAGAAAGCTCACTCACCGGGCGATCTTTTAAATCTAGCAAGTCTACCTGTTGTAATGCCTGTTCTACCTTCTGATCATCTTTACGATTAAAATGTCTCAATAAACGACCTTTGCCCAAACGTCCCATCCGCACCACATCCCAAACATTAATGGGAAAACTACGGTCAAATGTCATAACCTGTGGAACATAGCCGATATAACGACGACCTTGCTGAATCGAACGTCCGAGAATTCTTACCCGTCCCTGTTGAGGTGACAATAATCCCAATAGTACCTTGAATAGGGTGGTCTTGCCGCCTCCATTTGAACCAATGATACCGATATAGTCCAATTTATTGACCGAAAGATTGATGTCGTGCAAAATCGGTTCTTTACCGTATCCTGCCCAAAGGTTTTCGATCGTAATCACGACTTCAGATGTAGTTGAGTGTTCCACAGTGATACCCGTTTTCTCTTTATAATCAGGCAACAAATACACCCTTTTGCTATCGCCGGGATGGGTCAGACAGGGTGCAATATAGCGCTACGCGCTAGGCAATAGGCAATAGGCAATAGGCAATAGTGAAGAAAAAAGCTATTTGCTAATCACAGCCATAAGGTGAGGGGTGCTGAGGGGGTGACAAGGGACTTGAGGGTACTACTGGGTGTAGGGTGTAGGGTGTAGGGAAAAATTGAACTTTAAAAAGGGAGTCACCAAAAACTCTATCTCCTGTTTATTCATTTTGACCCTGAAGTCCTTCGAGTTGACGGCCTTGGCTCGCAAGCGAGAGCGCTCACTCCTTACCCTCTCTCCTCTTATGGGCTTTTGTGTTTCTCTAATATTTTCCCCACACCCCACACCCCATACCCCACACCCTGCCTACCTTTGACGCGAGCTTGTCACCCCTTCAGTGAGGGGTGACAACTAACAGGGCGGTTGGATCACCCAGAACGTCTTTAAATGTGTTAGATACTTGGCTCATATTGCTCATCCAGTCTTCAGCCAGTGGATCGAGTAAAATCACCTCTCCACCAATTTCATTGGCAATTGTTTTAGCGTCTTTGGTGCTAAATTGAGGTTGAGCAAAAATGACTTGAATATTGTCTGCCTTGGCTTTAGAAACCAGCTTGGACATCTCTGCCGCACTGGGTTCATTGCCACCGACTTCAATGGGAACCATTTCCAAATTGTAAGCACGAGCAAAGTAGCCCCAAGCCGGATGGAAGACCATGAAGGTTCGATTCTCAACCCCAGAAAGGGTTTGTTTAATGTCTTGATCCAGTTGCTCTAGGTCAGCAATAAAGGCATTTAGGTTCTCTTGATAAATCGGTTGACGGCTGGGGTCAAGTTCGGCAAGGGCTGCATAAATGGTTTGTGCTTGTTCTTTAACCAGGGGGGGTGATAGCCAAATGTGGGGATCGGGATTGGCTACGGTTTCGGGTTGAGAACTAGCCTCCTGATCATGCTGGTGTTCATCGGCGTCACTGTGGTGATGGTGTTCTTCTCCGGGATGGGAATGTTCCGCTGCCATAGGCATTCGGTTAATTCCTTCTGTCAAATCCACAACTTTCATCTCCGGATTCGCAGAACGAATGCGTTCCCACCAGGCATTCTCAAAAGGAACCTGGATGCGGACATACGCCTCTGCATCAGCTAAATTTTGTAGCTGCTGGGGTTTGGGTTCATAGGTGGCTGGACTCGCACTAGGCGGTAACATGACGGTGACATTGGCATATTCACCACCAATCCGTTCGACAAAATATTTTTGCGGTGGAATACTCACAACCACATCAAGCTGGTTCTCTGAGACGTTAGAGTCAGAAGATTGAGCGGATTCGGTTGTTTCATTCATTTGAGTTTGTCCACAGCCGACTAAAGACACGATTCCTAAAGCCAGGATTGTTGTTACTAGATGGCGATAATTTGGCATGGGTTAGTCTCCTTTGCTGGATTGATCGCACGTTTGACTTTGGCAACGCTCATTTTTGATAATGATAATCATTATAATCGCAGATGAAAATTTTGTCGGAGGTAAAAAAAGGTAAGTAGCGGATCAACCGCCGATCGCTGGCGGATTACAAATTCGTGAGTAACCGAGCTTTGGTGAGAATCAAGTTGAGAACGGTTTCTTCTGTGGCAATAATATCGGCTCTGCCTTCCATACCCGATTGAATCACACAAGGGCGTTCACCCTCACTCAACTGAAACAGTCCTGGCTGAATCGTGACTTGATAAACAGCATGAGTGGCAGAGGTTGTACTGGCTGGAGTGGAACTTGCGATCGCCTGGGGGGTTAGGGTGGGCGTCGTCACGTCTGGAGAAATGGCAGTCACTGTACCTGGGAGAGTACCGTAGTCCGGATAGGGACAGGCAGAGACGCGCATTTGCACCCGTTGACCCATTTCGACTTGGCTGATATCTTGAGATGACACGAAGGCTTTAATCACCAAAGGCGCTGCACTGGGGGAAATTTGCGCGATCGCATCTCCGGCACGGACAACTTGTTGGACGTTGCGAAGATGCAGTTGCTGGATAATACCAGAGGCTGAGGCGCGGATCATCGTGTTTTGGAGTTCCGTTTCAATTTGCTGAAGTTCATCCTGGTTGCGACTGAGTTGGTTCGAGAGTTCCCCGCGACGTTGAATTAACTGCTCTCGTTCTTGGTGTAATCGAGATAGGCTGGCTTTCCCAGTGGCGCGTTCTTGGGCAATTTTCTCCTTCGCCATTGTCACCATTGCCTCACTGGGGTTGAGTGCGGCTAATGCCCCTTTTCGTCTAGCTTGGGCAGCATCTACACCCGATGAGAGTCGTTCAATCTCTTGTTTTTGTGCCAGGATGGTGGCTTTTTGGGCTTCTAGGGCTTGTTCTTGTTGAGTCACAGCAAGTTGAGCTTCCTGGAATTGATCCTGAGAAAGAGCGCCAGATTCGGCGATTGGCTGATAGCGATCGCGTCTGGCTTTGGCAGCGTTTAACGCGGCTTCCGTAGAGTTTAAGTGAGCTTGGGCGGCGTTTAACTCAGCCTCACTTCTTTGTAACTCTTCTTGCGCTTGCTTCAAATGGGCTTCGGCTTCTTGGACTTGGGCTGTTGCGGTTATTT
Source organism: Coleofasciculus sp. C1-SOL-03 (assembly GCF_040220555.1). Lineage (NCBI taxonomy): Bacteria > Bacillati > Cyanobacteriota > Cyanophyceae > Coleofasciculales > Coleofasciculaceae > Coleofasciculus > Coleofasciculus sp. C1-SOL-03. Next base: position 26,459 of record NZ_JAVJUO010000194.1, on the reverse strand, counting down.
GTTCGTCTTGGTACTCCCGTTGACTGCGGCTGAGTTCGGCTTGCGCTGAGGCAACTGTGCGTTTCGTGCGATCGCCTTCAGCAATAATCTGCCGATCAAGCGCCATTATCTGGGCATCGATTTGAGTCAGTTGACGCTGGTTGTGTTGAATATTACTTTGAAGCTGACTTTTTTGCGTCTGGAGGCGGGAGTCGTCAATCGTGGCAATAATGTCCCCTTGTTCAACTGGCTGGTTTTCCTTCACTTCAATGGTTTTAACTGTTCCTTCCGTTGCCACTTGTACGAGGCGTTGTTCACCAGAAGGACGAATTGTCGCCCTGGCGTTCACGGTGACGTTGTAGGTGAAAATAGCTGCTAGAGTAAACGCCGCACCGACTGTGCCGACTAAACATAGTCCGCCCCAACTCAGCCAAGGGCTGATGGGAGGCAGAAAATCTGCACTCTTAACTGTTGATAGGTTTGCCGATTGGTCACGGTTGAGTATTCTTTCGGAAATCATGGAGTGTAAACTAGGAAAAGACCCAGAAAGGGTTCCGGGTCAATATACGACGGCTTAAAACCGTCACCACAGGTGAATTTGAGAAAATTAGCCAAATCCAACTCAGTCACCTTGGCTGGCGTTTTAAGCCCTCAACACTGGGCGATCACGACCCATCGTTGCCTAGGCAATGGTCAAGACATCAGATTCAACCGAAATCTTGCAACCTGGGTAGCAAGTGTGAATCGTGTCTATAGTTGTCCCCGTGCAGGTGGTGCAGCCACCGGAGAGCGACGACATATCTTCATCGCTCAGTTCAATCAACCCCGCCGGGTTTTCCGGCAACAGGCTGAGTTGTTCGGCACTCAAACTGGCACGGTAGTCTTCATCTTTCCACGCACGGATGATATCAAGGTGAGACATTTTCGTCCTCCTATTGATCTAGTCTTGAAGCGGCTTTTTTGCCGCGAGACTATATTACCTTAGTTTTGATAATGATTATCATTTTTATTGCAAAGTTTGTTTAAGCGATTTAAGTGCATTTGTACTATATTAAAATCAAGCCTGATTCCGTGGTTAACAGGGGAAGTAACTGATCTGACTTTTCACGGTATCTGGCGCAACGTTTGTAGGGGCGGGTTTCACGACTACCTTTTTGGTTGCACCCAGATGTAACTAAACCCGCCCAGACGCGCCATGGCGCGTCTCTACAATAGTTTGTAGACTTCCCGTGAAAAGTTAGGTAACGGATGAATGTCCAGCCAACCTTCTCAGGGAGTCAAAAAATCTAGGTGAGAACCTGACTTAGAGAGCAAATCCGAGGGAGTCCCTTGGAGTTGCACTCGTCCTGTGTCGAGTAGTACAATCCAATCCGCCCGATTAATAACTCGCGGACGATGACTAATCAGAATCGTGGTTTGACCTTGACGATGACAAAGGAGGTGATCAAGGACTTCAGCTTCACTCACCGGATCAAGGCTAGCCGTCGATTCATCAAGGATGAGGATCGGAGGATTCGTTACAATACCCAGCGCGATCGCTAGTCGCTGGCGCTGTCCTCCGGAAAGATTGGCACCAAATTCACCTAAAATAGTTTGATATTTATTAGGAAGTTTACTAATAAATTCATCAGCTTGAGCAATTTTGCAAGCTTGAACAATCTCAGAAAACCCGACAGGTAAATCGCCCAAACTAAGATTTTCGATAATTGAACGACTCCAAAAATGAGCCTCTTGAGGAATCAAAACAATTTGCCGTCTGAGACAATCCAAGGACAAGTCATCAAGATTGTAATCGCCAATACGAATTGTGCCAGAGTCCGGAAAATATAACCCAGCCAACAGTTTTGCCAACGTACTCTTTCCACAACCCGATTTCCCGATTAAAGCGATCGCTTTCCCCCCCGGAATGGTTAGGGAGAAGTCGTTGAGTAGCTCAACTCGACCGGGATGATGAAAAGTTAAATTATTACAAATAATTTCAGCATTATTCGCCAAATTAACCTGGGGTTTCAACAGGTTATCTTGCTCCTCCGGTGTCGCATCAATCACATCATTTAACCGCTGTAGAGCAGCTTCCGTAAACGCAAATTGGTTGACAAAATCGATGACACTGGTGATGAAATTTAGACAATTGCGATTCAGCGCATTAAACGCAATTAATTGTCCGATGCTCATTTGATTGGCAACAACCAACTGACCGCCAAACCACAGCAAAATCCCTTCACCACTCAACAAAACAAACCCCGAAAACACCGTATTAATAATCGCAATTTTCAATCGTTTAAAATTCAAATTTGCCTGTCGTCCAAATCGAGATTGGAATTCTTCCCAAAACTGAGATCCCGCATTTTTAGTTTTCAGAACCAGCGCTCCCTTGAACGTTTCGACTAAAATCCCTTGGTTTTCGGCAGTTAACGCTAGAAGACTGTGGGTTTTCTGTTTCAGTTGAGGAAGAAACACTAACGTTGAAAGCGTCATGGTTACTGAAATCACCAACGTCACCAGCAAGAGTTTTCGGCTATAAACGAGCATAAATCCCAGAGATGCCAAGGCAATAAACAACTGACTGGGAAGTAAAATACCCACTTGAGAAATCAGTTGATTAACCGCTTGAATATCACGCAAACGACTCGCCACCTCACCACTGCGATGAGATTCGTAATACGCGAGAGGAAGTCCGAGAATTGAACGGCAAAACTCCAGGACTAAATTAAGCTCTAAACCTTGGGCAAAATGGGCAACTAAATGAGACTGGACAAATCGGAGACTACTCCGGAGTAAGTGCGACAATAAAACGGCGATAATCACACCATTGAGCAGTTGCTCATCACCGCGAATTAAGACATCATCGGTGAGAATTTGCAGTAAAAATGGAGAGGTGAGAGATAGACAACCAAAAACCCCGTTAATCAGCAACACTTCCGCCAAAAGACCTCGTTTTTCCCAGAAGCGTTGACTTAAACGTTGAAAACTGCCAATTTTATGACGATCATCCGGTTGAGAGGGAAATTCTGGACGCGGTTGGAGTAAAAGCATGGCTCCATTAGTCCACCCCGTTAGCAACTCTTTTTTCGATAAATATCGAATTCCAATAGCTGGATCAGCAATCGCGTATTTTCTTCCTTTGCGTTCGTACAACACTACCCAATGATTACCGTTCCAGTGAATAATTCCGGGTAAAGGAATTATTTTTTGATCAATGAGTTCAATCGGAACTTTCACCCCTCTCGGATCGAATCGAAGGGCTTTTGCCCCTTGTTTGAGGTTAAGTAATGTAGTCCCCAATGGTCCAGTACCCGCGACTTCTCGAACCCGATTAATCGAGAAAATTCGACCATAATATTTAGCGATCGCGGCTAAACAGGCTGCGCCGCAATCTTCTTCATTGTGCTGGAGTACAACGGGGTATTTCATCAGTCACGTCGCGAAACTTTAATTTTATTCAAACCGAATTAACTCGAATGTCGCTGACTTAAGCTGGTTTCGTAGTATGCACTTTAGTGCCATAAGCGAGTCTAGCGCTGACTACAAACTCTAAAGTCAGTGACATTGGAATTAACTCCATTGTCTTAGAGGTGGGAATGCCGGGAAATAGGTGGATCGAGAACTAAAACCGAAGGAACGCGATCGGGGTGAACCAAACGCAGTAAGCCATAACCAATTCCGGCTAAACCGTTCATTAAACCGAGAACTTCTGTTCCCCAAGGTACACCACAGTAACACCCCTGCTGTTCAAGACTGTCCAAAACAGCAGCCGTTTTCTGGAGATAACGTTTATGCCATAACTCTTGAGACTCGTTTTCCACTTCTATTCCAGAATTTCCCCGCCCGAGCAATTCTAGATTTCCTAAATCTCCGTTGCATAACGAATGATTGTAACCAAAGCCTCGATTCAGGGTTGTTTCCCAAGCGGCATCAATTTCTGAGTCAATTTCTGGATCATCTAAATAGGCGCTCATTCTCCAGCGAGCCAAACCTATTCCCGTTGCACCATGACTCCACCCCACGGCAAATTTTTCTTCGTCTTCCTCTAATCTATTTCGCCAATTTTTATCAGGTTCCGAAAAGAGACTCCGCTCATATTCTAAAGCAGCCACCGCCGCATTTTTGTAGCGTTCTTCTCCCGTAAATGCTGCTAATTCTAACAAAGCTAAAGCAATTCCCGCCGCACCGTGAGAAAATCCGCCCAGGGGCTTTTTATGGGGAATGGTTACCCAACCGATGCCTGGTTCCATGGGTTGGGCACAAGCCAGAAGATGTTCACCGCATTGTAAAGCAACAGCTTTAATGTCTTCATTACCAATACAGCGATAAAGATTCATTAAGGCGATAATACATCCGGCTGAACCGTAAACAATATCCAATTGTTTGTCTTGTTCGATTAACTTAGGCAGTTGGTTAACCCATTTCAAGGCACGATCATATAACTCCTGATTTTGCCATAAACTGCCTAAATGAGTGACCGTATAAATTAATCCACCCCAACCACTAAATCCCCCAATCGAACGAATTAAATTTTGATCAAACTCCACCTGTTGCAATACCGTAGATAGGGCATCTCGCGCTAAGGTTTCATAGCGTTCTGTTTGAGTCATTGCCCCGAAATAACCCAGAAATAGAGTAATCCCAGAAATTCCGGCAAATAAATCCCAACTCAGCGGTTTAAGCGTCCAATACCCTGGACTGACGGAGTCTAAGCTAATCCAACTGGCTTGATGATTATCGTGCAGAGCAAGGGATTCCAATCGTGAGGCAATGTTCCCGGCTATTTGTAACAAGCGTTGGCACAATTGTTGAGGATCTGGAACCGTTTCCGGTTCCACTAAATGATAACTTGAATGCCCAGGGTTTGGGGATTCGAGTTTTAACGCCGTTAAAGCTGTGCGAATAAACCAACGTTGCTCGTCTAAATCGGTTTCACTCAATTGTCGAATTCGACGTTCTACTCGTTCGATTCCCGATTGCTCAAAAAAGTTCGTGATGCGTTCACCATCACTCCACAAATCACAGGAATTGACAGTGGTTGAAAATAAGGGAATATCGCCACGCCATAACGCTTTTTTCTCCCAGGGAATTACCTGATCCAGAAACGGGCGATTCGGGACATCAACCCAAAGGCGATCAAAGAGGCGATCGCGATCCAGTGCATCCCGTAAAACATCGGGATGAAAACTCTCTTGTAATAATAATCCATAGAGTCGAGTATCCCGCAAAACTACTCGGATTTCGTCCTGGGCAAATGTTGTCATCCAGGTAGAACAGACGTCTTCTCGATGTTCTTTAATTAACCGATAAATCGTGGCAAATCCAGTTTCTATTGCCTCTTGATAGTCTAAAACATTAACCACATCCCCATTCAACGTCGGTCTATTTTCACTTCTATTTAACCTCCCTGGCTGGCGACGCACGCGCATTTCATCGGTTCCTATCCCAGTTAATTGAGGGGATTGAGTGGGCAGAGTTTGACCCCCAATGGCACCGATTCCACTGATATCAATTCCTGGTGAGCCTTCTTGGATATTAGTGCGTTGGGGTAATAGTCCCACTCCCATTACAGACTCACCCATTTTCCGGTTAGCAATCAATACAGATGCTGGGGAATCGGGGGCGCTTCGCACGGGACGGAATAAGGTTTCTAAGTCGATGGGAACGGGATGTTCGCCAGCAGCAATCAGGTTTTCTAGGTGAAAATCTGTTGCTTCTAAAACGTAGAATAGTGCTAAATAACCGCCCATGCGCCAGTAAAATCGCTCAACTTGTTCAGGCGTGGTACAACTGGAGGCAGACAGGAATTCAACCCATCCATAGGTGTCCCGATTGATGATTTTTAAGGTGAAAAAGGGTGGATGCTGACCGCGTTGATTGAGCCACTGAAGCAGTTGTTGAAAATGGCAATCAATAGCTAAGGATTTGGGCTTATAAACCACCTGAAACCCGGAACTAAATTTTAGGATCATGACCGATCGCCCACCGCGATGGGTGTCCCCTGCGCCTTGTTGCACTTGCACTAAAATCCCTGGATGGGTTTGGGGCGTGAAAGTCTGGCAAATGTCCTGCCAATCTGAACAGAGACGGTCTAAAAATTCTAAGCTGGCGTCCACCCATTGTTCCAGGTGAATGACTAATTGTCTGGCTAAAACGGGATACTCTTGCAGCAGGGCGATCGCTCGCTCTGGATTGTCTAAGTCTTGGATAAAATTGTGCAATCGTTCGGTTGGTGTCTCCCCAGATAATTGTCCTTGTAACCGAGCTACATTCAGTTCCAATACCATAGTTTGACTGATCATTGTAATCAACTGATCAGGGAGATTGGCAACTAAAAGTCCCTTAATAGTCTGCCGATCAAAAGGTAAAGTGGGGTAACGTTTCTCTAATTCGCCAATTCCGGCGTCTAAACGAGCGATCGCATGGCTCAGTAAGGGTTTAATCCCATAGAGGAAAGTTGGTGTTGCTCGCTCAGGGGGGAGTTGCGCCACAGGTGCGATCTGAACATTTGTGAAATTTGGGCGAGAAAACGCCTGCTGGAGTTCCTCTAACCAATGGGGCGGATGGGGAAAACGCTTGACCAAAGATTCAACGGATTCACCGAGGCGATCGCGAAACTGCTCTCGGGTCATTCCCTCAATTGCCAATCGCCTATCAAAATAAGCCGAATTTGTAAAGGGGATTTGGGAACACCAGCGCTGCATTTTGCGTTCGGCTAAGTCCTGATTAAAGCCATAGGTGTCAGAGTCTTCCCTGATTGTCCCTGAGTCTGGGATTCGTTCAATTAACGTCAGCGCCCGATACCACGGTGCTGTTTGCCCGATCGCGCGATTCATCCTGTTCTGCCTTGTGTAGTGGTTTTCCGGTATTTCCTTTTTGAGTGATAATGATTATCATACTCAAATATATCAGAATGATTTTCATTTTCACCCACGAAGGTGTGAGGAGGAGAAAATGCTACAGATGTACAGGTTCCGGGGTAAGGTGATTGTCGGTATTTCAGCGGTTGTCCTGCTGTGTGGTGGTGCTGATACCGCCGTGGCAAGGGAAGAAGTCATCCCTTCGCTTTTTTTTGCAGGGAAGGGGGAGAATTCAAAGCCTCTCTCCTTGCAGGAGAGAGGTTTGGAGAGAGGTTTTCCCGATCCCGTGAAAAGTAAGGTCGATGAATCGGTGGTGCTTTTTCCAGAGGAACGTGATCCCATGAGCCAAGTTAACTCCGTGTCTCAACTGCGGGATGTTTTCCCCGGAGACTGGGCGTATGAAGCCTTACGGACTCTGGTTGAGCGCTATGGGTGTATTGCTGGCTATCCCAATGGCACATTTCAAGGCAATCGAGCGTTGAGTCGGTATGAATTTGCCGCCGGATTGAATGCTTGCTTGCAGCAAATCGAGCGTATCTTCGCGGAAAACCCAGGAGATTTAGACGACGTAAACACTTGGCAACGGCTGGTACAAGAGTTTGAAACCGAATTAGTCACCCTGGGTGCACGGGTGGAGAATCTGGAAGATCGTACCGCGTCTCTGGAAGCGAATCAGTTTTCCACCACCACCAAACTGCAAGGAGAAGTCATCATCGCCGTTACCGATGTTTTAGCAGGAGACGGCACCCAAGTGACGTTCCCGTCAGTCTTTAGCCCAACGGGAACCATAACTCGTGACAGTCCTGAACAAAATACGGTTTTTGCCAACCGCGTTCGCCTCAATTTCCTTACCAGTTTCACGGGTGAGGATGAGTTAAAAATAGGACTTGCCAGTGGGAACTTTCCCCACCCCGATCGAGGCGACGGCGGATTTCGATATGGTCCGAATCCCCTGTTTGGTTTCTTTGGGGGACGGGAATTTTCCCCTGAAGGTCAGCAAACCTTTAACGATATCGCGTCCTTACCCGCTAATAATACTGTAGGGTTGACGAGTTTGAGCTATGAGTTTTCCCTGGGTGAAAAGCTGAGAACCGTAATTATGGCAGCCGGCGGCGAACATCACGACTACATTCCCACCACGTTTAGTTCTTGGGATGACGACAATGGGGGTACAGGTTCTCTGTCGGTTTTTGGACAACGCAGTGGCATTTATAATTTTGAGTCAGGAGCCGGTCTAGGATTCACTTACCACTTGAGTGATGCCATTAGTCTGAGCGCGGGTTATATCGCCACATACGCCAATGAACCCAGTTCCGCCCGTTCGACGAATCCTCTCGCTGGGGGTTTATTTGGCGGTCGGTATTCGGCTTTGGCACAATTAACGGTCAAACCCAGCGATACTTTTTCCTTTGGTTTGACCTATAACCACAGCTATCATCCTGCGAGGGGACCATTTAGCAGTACACCCATCTTTTTGTTCGATCAAGGAACAGTCTTGAGCAATAGTCCGATTATTCCGGCTCAAGAGGTATCGGTTGATTCCTATGGTGTTGGTGCGTTGTGGCAAGTGAGTCCCCAGTTTGCCATCAATGGCTGGTTTGCCTACAGTCGCGTCAATAGTAACCCGGACAGCGCCAGCATTTTTCAAGGGGGAAGCTTCGTCGATGTAGAGTATGAAGGCAGTAGCGCTGATATTCTTACCTATGGCATCGCTCTGGCGTTTCCCGACTTAGGAGGGGAAGGAAATCTCGGTGGTTTGGTTATCGGTGCTTCTGCTTATGCGACTAGAGCAGAAGTTCCAACACCGTTCCAGACTGGGGGAAATTGGTTCTTAGGTTCTGATTTAGGAGAAGATTCTACTGACCTGATTTCAGATAATGCGATTCCTTGGCATATTGAGGGATTCTATCGGTATAAGCTGACCGATCATATTTATCTGACTCCTGGTGTAATTTGGTTGACGGCGCCTAACCAATCCGCGCGAAATCCGGATGTAGTGATTGGTACGCTCCGAGCGACGTTCCTTTTCTAAGGGGAACCGTTTAGGTTATTATAGTGTTTTCATTTGAGGTTTAAACAAGCAACCCTTGCTCAGTAAGGCTTTCAGTGCTTTGGCTGTATACGAATCATCTGAAAACACTATATAATGAGAAAAATTCTGAAATCCCTTTTTTGCCACGGTGACTGGAAGTCGCGGCACCACACAAACAAAGTCCGTCTACGCGGACTCGGGGAATCAACCTGGATTTGGTATAAATTAGGTATTCCCTGTTAAGCAGTTCCCTGTTCCCTTTGGCTTTTAAGAAAACAAGCAAGCCACCTCCCTATCTATCACTCACTCAATTCTTTGTTAATTAAAGCACGAATTTGTTGAATAAATTCGCTCGGTGTTTGAATCAGTAAACCACTTTGAGCCGAGACTTCTGGCGTGAAATCTTTCGTGTTTAGTGTCAGCAACCGATTGACCTGACCGACTACCGCAGCAGCTAAGATGGGAGCATCTTTAGGTTCGATAATTGCTACCCATTGCTCTATCTCTGTAGTAGAAGGATTGGGTATAATTTCAGGAGCGATAGTAGAGATAATTTGCCTAAAAACGGGAAGAGCTTTTGGCAGTTTTTTCATCAGGTTGCGCTCGCACTCGTCTACAACCTGCTCTGAAATTACAACCTTGAACAATCCAATCTCTGCCATGACAATCACGGCATGGCTAGCACCACTAGCAGAACCGCAAGCTGCAATCAATGCACTTGAATCAAGAAATACTCTAATCACGGTGCTTATATTCTTCCCAAATGGTTTGCCTCTCTTCCTGTAACCCTTCTAATAAGTCTTCTAAACTAACCTGGTTGGTATTCATTTGGGAGACAAAGCGATCGGCAAGAGAACTAACTTGAGGCTGTCTAGGAACAAGTAAAACAAACTCCCCAATTTGCAGCAACAGCAACGAATTTTCTGGACTCACCTGTAAGCTATCCAAAACCTCTTGTGGAAGTGTTACCTGACCTGCTTCAGCCATTGACAAAAGAAATGTCTTAATCGTAAGTTCTTGGTCTTTTGATAGATTACTCATCGTTCTAGCCGATAGTCTGGATAATAAGCTTGTCGGTTCTCTAAATCGGCGACGGTAAGTGACCGAAAATTTGGGTCACAAGCCCCGTCCTTCAAGGACGGCTTTGGTTTTTGATGTACTGTTTCAATACTTCAAGAGGACTTCCACCAACAGAAACCGCAAAATAACTAGGACTCCAAAGGTTGTTTTTGCTAGGCTTCCTGTATCCAACTTGTCCATAACGGCGACTGGACACCCCTTTTAGCGCATTAACAATTTGAGATATCGATAACTTAGGGGGATACTCAATTAAAACATGAACTTTACGCAGCTTCACCGTTAAACTCCTCAACGGTGAAGTTCATTTTTTTGGCGACATCTCTAAAGGAGTCTTCAATCACATTTAAGCCCTCGTGAGTCAAAACAGGCTTTCTGTATTTTGTCACACAGACCAAGTGAGTCTTTAAGTCTGTAACGCTATGTCTTTCTTTGCGATACATGGTTGTCTCAGGAAGCAGACCAATATATAATAGCACCATGAAAGCGAGATATCAGTACCGAATCTATCCCACCCCTGGTCAGCGTCAATCATTGGCGCGACTATTCGGGTGTGTGCGGGTGGTTTGGAATGATGCTTTGGCGTTGTGCAAGCAGTCGGAAAAGCTGCCTAAAAATAGTGAACTCCAGAAGCTGTGCATCACTCAGGCTAAGAAGACTGAGGCTAGAGAGTGGCTAACTCAAGTTAGCAATATCCCTTTGCAGCAATCGATTGCTGATTTAGGAGTAGCTTTCAAAAACTTCTTTCAATCCCGTTCCGGTAAGCGCAAGGGCAAAAAAGTAAACCCACCTAAATTTAAATCGCGCCGTTCTCAACAAACAGCAAGATTCAGAAAAGGAGGGTTTAAAACCAAAACGTCCAAGGTCTACCTAGCCAAGATTGGGGACATCAAGATTAAGTGGTCACGCCCTCTGCCATCTGAACCGACTTCAGTCACGGTGATTAAAGACTGTGCTGGCAGATACTTTCTCAGCTTTGTTGTAGAGGTAGACCCGGAAATTAAACCGCCCAAGAACCCATCAATCGGGATTGATTTAGGTCTGAAAACCTTTGCGTCCTGTAGCAACGGGGAAAAAATTGATAGCCCAGACTACTCCCTTCTCTACCGCAAGCTGAAGCGTTGCCAACGGCGGTTAGCTAAACGTGAACGGGGAAGCAAGCGGCGAGAACGGATGCGGGTTAAAGTAGCCAAGCTTAACGCCCAGATACGGGATAAGCGCAAGGATTTCCTGCATAAGCTGTCCACTAAGGTAGTAGACGAAAACCAAGTCATTGCCTTGGAGGACTTGAACGTTGGCGGTATGCTCAAAAACCGCAAATTATCACGGGCAATTAGTCAAGCTGGCTGGCATGAATTCCGCTCATTGTGTGAGGGTAAAGCCTGCAAACACAATCGGGATTTTAGAGTCATCGGCCGATGGGAACCCACCAGTCAAGTTTGTTCTGAGTGCGGCTACCGATGGGGCAAGTTAGACCTATCGGTTAGAACGATTGTCTGTGTCAATTGTGGCGTAGAACACGACCGAGACGATAACGCCTCGGTCAATATTGAACAAGCTGGACTTAAGGTCGGGGTCGGGCAGACCCACGACGTTAAATGGACGGGGAGCGCGTGTAAGACCTCAAGTGAGGCAGTGTGTGGTGAGCCGTCAACCCACCGAGAGTACGTGCAGTTATCGCTGTTCGACGCTTTTGGAATCACCGTCCTTGTAGGGCGGTGAGGATGTCAAATACTGCCTCCAACCGATATTCGCGTTCTGTATCTATTGTACTGAGTGGGAATACCAGCGCTGCAGTTTGCGTTCGGCTCAGTCCTGATTAAAGCTATAGGTGTCAGAGTCTTCCCTGATTGTCCCTGAGTCTGGGATTCGTTCAATTAACGTCAGCGCCCGATACCACGGTGCTGTTTGCCCGATCACGCGATCGATCCACCCGTTTGAGTTATTATAATGATAATCATTCCCACAATGTTCTTCAATGATTATTGCTGTCGCTGGTTTACCGGGAGCCGGAAAAACCACTTGGATTCGACAACAGCTAGCCATCACTGACCAACCCGTGCTGTATTTTAGTCCGGGTTCTCAGCCTGTTCCCATTGACCTAACGGGTATCACTGTCGAATTTCCCCAAGTCACACTTCTCAAAGAAGGGGATGAGTATAGGTTGTTAGAGTTAGCTCGGCTGGAGTGTCTTGCCTATATAGAACTGGGATTTCATCTGGATTTAGAGTCAGTCGAGCCAGTGTTGTCCGTATTAGATCACCTCTGCTATCGTCGCGTTGCCGTGATGCCACCTAATGTTCAGGATACCGGATGGCACGTTTGGGCAGACCAAGTCGTGCCAGGGGTGACAATTGCCACCCCGGAGGGAAATCCTGAGCTTTGGCGTGCGCCGATTAGCTCTCAAGTGCTTGATCCAGCTAGTCTGGATGTCTTTTGGGCTGAGTTAACCCAAGGAGCCTATGGCAATGTGAATCGAGCCAAGGGAATTTTTGACCTAGCCGATGGACGCGCCTTTTATTTTGATTTTGTCGCGGGGATCAATAGTACCTACACCGAGTTAGCGCTTCCACGTTGGCTTGAAGGTCGTCCCCAGCGCTTCAGTGGGATTGAGGTGGTGGGTGTGGCGTTGGATAAGAGCGCGATCGCCCAAACACTGAAAGATTGCTGTTTATCGGATGTAGCTGTTCATCATTACCAACAACAAATCAAAGAATCGTTAGCTATTTTAGACCCAGACGAAGAAGAAGTAGTATGAAACTTGCTGTTATCTCCTGCATTCACGGAAACTACCCAGCCTTAGATGCCGTTTTATTAGATATTGATCACCAAAACGCTGACAAAATCGTTTGTGTTGGCGACTTAGTGGGTTATGGACCCCATCCCAATGCTGTAGTCGAACAAATTCGCTCTCTCGATATTCCCACCTGTCAGGGATGTTGGGATGAAGATGTTGTTGAAGGATTAAACGCTTGCGAATGTTCCTATCCTTCACTATTAGCCGAAAAACGAGGACGCATTGCTCACGAATGGACGAATCAGGAAATTCACCCTGAAACACGAGAATTCCTCGCCCAACTGCCTTATAGCTTAAAGGAAGGAAACCTCTGTTTTGTTCATGGGAGTCCTCACAGTAATCATGAATACCTGTTGCCGGAGTTAGATGCTTTTTTAGCCGTGGAACGAGTTCTCTCGACGGGTGCTGATGTTCTTTTCTGTGGACATACCCATCTGCCTTATGTGCGGACGTTAGCAGCGGGTCAACTGCAAGTCAAGATTAGTCGCGAGGAACAGCAACAACAGCAAACTTTCCAGGCTCGGCTGAAACGGATTATCAATGTGGGTTCTGTCGGAGAACCTCGTCACGGACGCCCGAATGCTACCTATGTTATTTACGATACTGACACCGAACAGGTAACGTTGAGGGAGGTTGAGTACGACTACCAAAAAACCTGTGCGGCAATTATTGATAAAGGCTTACCTCCTATTTTTGCGTGGCGATTGGCGCGAGGATTGGAGTATGCCGAAAAAGCGGATGACCCAACTCATATTTGTGCGCGATAAACCTTTCTTGGTCATCGGTTAACAGAAGGCAGACGGTTGTCACGTTTATCCTGTCTTTAAAGCCTGACAAATGACGTTCTCCACCGTTAAGTCCAATTCTCCCACATACTGAATAACAATGGAAACCTGGGCAATTTTAAGTGGAATTGAAGGAAATATTGCCGCTTATGAAGCAGTAATTTCTGATATTAAACACCAGACTAGAGGGGTGAATGATATTTATATTTTGGGGGATTTTATTAGTTCTCGACCCGAAAGTGAACAGGTTGTGCGGCGAATTCGTTCTCCGAAACCCAACGAATGTTTACCCAAAATCTGTACCGGTTGGTGGGAGGAACAATGTCTGATTCTTCATGGATTAGCAGCTACAGGTGAACCGACTCAACTGATTGAGAACTATGGTGCTGACACCGTAAAATTGCTTTGGGATGCTGTTTCCCGGCAAACGATTGAATGGATTCGCCACCTAGATTTTGGGTTCTTAGAACTCGATTGTCTACTGATTCATGGTAGCAGCGTGAGTGTGGATGATCAATTGACGCCTCAGACACCCCCTTGGCAGATGTGCGATCGCTTGATGCGTGTGGGTGCAACTCACCTATTTTGTGGTCGATCGGGTTTAATTTTTGAGTATCAACTGCAAGGAGGTTCTGTGTCTTCACAAATCACCACGCTTGAGAGTCAACAGTCGGTTCAGACAGCAACAGCATCTCCTCGTCGAGTCATTGGGGTGGGTAATGTGGGACGAGAACCCGGAAAAGCCACCTACACCCTTTATGAGCCGGATACAAACCGTGTGGACTTTCGGACAATTCGTTACGGCTGAAGCGGAAAGAAATGGCTAGCACCACTAGCAGAACCGCAGGCTGCAATCAATGCACTTGAATCAAGAAATACTCTAATCACGGTGCTGAGATTCTTCCCAAATGCTACTTAGAAAGAATACTCTGTCGGTGGGGAAGGTGGGGAAGGTGGACAAAATTAGGGGAGCAGGGGAGACAAAAAAGACATGATGGTGATATAGTGAAAATCACGTTCGGTTCTAACGGGGAGCAGCCGTTAGAAGTAATGGGGAAAGGTCGGTGCAAATCCGACGCTGTCCCGCAGCTGTAATGAGACTGATGTCTCTGAGTCAGAATGCCCGCCGAATGTCAAGCAATTTCAGTCAAATCATTTCATCCATCTGCGAGGTACAGATGTATACAATCATGAATAGTCCCATCCCGCGATTTCACGCTCTGATCGTGCCAGAAATACGCTACAGATGCTAGCTGGTATTACTCGATTGGTTTGGCAATTTATCCACCCAAGGCAGTGTTTCTGCTGTCCAGAAATATAGCAGAAGGCAGAAGGCAGGAGGCAGAGGGCAGAAGGGTTTTTTACTGCTACGTCTTCGTTTGGTTAGATTCAATCTATCCTGCATTACTATATCCGAGGCGTTCCCGCCCGGTTTCAGAATCGCCTGAACCGTTGAACCGGATTTTCTGGCACAGATTCTGCCTTTGAGGAAATTGCACCAATTAAACACAACCTATAGTATTTCATCGCTCTAATGACTCCGGTAACACCGATTAATTGCCTGAGGCATTAGATAGCTTGAGTGCTGTTCCTTGATGGTGAGTGCTACCCTTAGCGCTTGATCAAATCCTGGCTATTACACCTTAATTAAACACAGAGAAACCATGTCCATTCAAACCGCAACAGTAGGCTATCCTCGCATCGGCAAAAACCGCGAAGTCAAAAAAGCTTTAGAATCTTTCTGGAGTGAAAAATTAGACGCAGAATCCTTACGGAAAACCGTGCGCCAGGTTGAAGAAACCAACTGGAAAACCCAACGTGAAGCAGGTATCGATCGCATTGGGATTGGTGACGCTACCCTCTATGATTCTGTACTCGATTGGTCTATTTATTTGGGATTGATTCCAGAACGATTTCGGCATCTATCCGGTTTAGAACAATACTTTGCCATGGCACGGGGGAAAGAAGGCATTCCCGCCCTGGAAATGACCAAGTGGTTTGATACGAATTACCACTACCTCGTACCGGAAATTTCCGCCCAACTGCAACCGACGGATTTTAATCCGGTTTTGGCAACCGTTAAACGCGCCCAGCAAATTCTGGGGAAACGGGCAACGCCGATTATTTTAGGTCCGATGACACTCCTACGATTGAGTCGGTTAGATATGCCAATTTCGGAGATCATTCGTCCCCTGTGCGATCGCTATGTGAATCTGCTACAGGCACTCAAACCCTTGGGTGTAGAAAACGTTCAAATTCATGAACCTGCCCTAGTTTTGGGAGATACGGCTAAGTTTAAAGACGACTATGAATCAACTTACGCTTCATTGGCGCAGGTGGGTATACCGCTAGATTTGGTCACCTATTTTGATGATTTGGGTGGAAGTTATCCCTGGGTGATCCAATTACCCGTTGCCAGCATCAGTTTAGACTTTACCCGGGGGCGCAATCTAGACCAACTTAAACACCATGGGTTTCCCAGCGATAAACGCCTGGGTGTGGGTATTGTGGATGGGCGAAACGTCTGGCAAATTCGACCCGATCGCCTCTTACCCATCCTGGACGAGATTAAACCCATTACCTCCAACCTATCCATTCAACCCTCCGCCTCCCTACAGTTTGTTCCCTACGATGCGACAAGGGAAACCAAGTTACCCGAACCCCTGCGAAATGTGCTGAGTTTTGCGGAACAAAAACTCCAAGAAGTGATCATGTTGGCGCAAACCCTCCAAGGGGAAGACACGCGATCGCAATTGCAGGATATTGCCACACGCCAAACGGCATTTGAGCAATTCAGCCCCCCCAATGCACAGGTTCAACAACAGCTTCAGTCATTGAATGTTGATGCCTTTGAGCGATCGCTCCCCTATACCCAACGACAGCCACTACAAGTTCAACTGCCCCCATTTCCAACTACCACAATTGGCTCATTTCCGCAAACCTCACAGGTGCGGAAACTACGGCTACAATGGAAGCGCGGCGAAATCACTCTGGCTGATTACCAAAAGGCAATTGATGCCGAAATTGCTCAGTGTATTCGTTATCAAGAAGAAGCCGGATTAGATGTGCTGGTGCATGGTGAATTTGAGCGCACCGATATGGTGGAGTTTTTTGGACAGCAACTCCAAGGTTTTGCCTTCACTCAACATGGATGGGTGCAAAGTTATGGCAGTCGCTATGTTCGTCCCCCGATTATTTACGGTGATGTCGTGCGTCAAGCGCCGATGACGGTTCGTGAGTTTAACGTTGCCCAGTCATTAACGGAAAAACCGATTAAAGGGATGCTCACCGGACCCGTAACCATGATTAATTGGTCTTACCCCCGTACCGACATTTCCCGACAGGAACAGGCATTCCAAATTGCCTTAGCCTTGCGGCAAGAAGTGGCGGATTTAGAAGCAGCGGGAGCGACGATTATTCAGATTGATGAACCGGCATTGCGAGAGGGTTTACCGCTGAAACCAGAACGGTGGCAGGATTATCTGTCTTGGGCAGTGGATGCGTTTCGTCTCAGTGCTGGAATTGCCAAACCCCAAACCCAGATTCATACTCACATGTGTTATTCCGAATTTGGGGATATTATTCAGCACATTCAGCGTCTGGATGCGGATGTTTTATCGATTGAAAATAGCCGCAGTAATAATGAAACCTTGTTTGAAATTACCAATGCTGGATATGCTCATCAGGTGGGGAATGGGATTTATGACATCCATAGTCCAGTGATTCCCACAACAGAACACCTTCTGGAACAACTACGGACAGGAGTGGCTAATTTGCCCGTTGAACAAATTTGGGTGAATCCCGACTGTGGCTTGAAAACTCGCCATTGGGACGAAGTGATTCCGGCGTTGAAAAATATGGTAGAAGCGGCAAAAATGCTGCGGGAGGAAACCCATGCGTCCGGACAATAGTGTTTGGCAAGGTAATTTTGGCTATTGGCAAAATGAGTTTATTCATGCCAATTTGTTGGTGATTGGGTATTACGCTTGGAACGGTTATGTTGAATCCGGTCGCGGGATGGTTTGTGTGGATGTGCAGGATACCGCGATCGCATCAAAGATAATCAGTCTGGATTGGATACCGTTCCGTGCTGAATTCATTGCCAAACCCCAGGTGGTGAGTCAGATGCAAGGACGTAGAGTTGAGGAAGGTGTAATTGACCAACTTCTGCGACTGGTGGATCGTTATCACCCTGATGAAGATGTAATCTTGCTACTCACGGCGCAGACTCAAACCGAAATTAATCTCTTGCATAACCTAAAAATTTCCCCTCCTGAATGTGACCGACAAGTTCGTCGGCGTTGGCATGAATTTCAGCCCTGTTTCCGGTAATAATTGTTAAATTTTTGAGCATTTGCATGTCAAATTCACCCCGTCCACGTTGGACAATTATTCTCGCGACTGGCGCGTTACACCTATTAACTCTCTTGGCATTTTTGCCCAGTAATTTTAAGTGGAGTGCTGTCGGTGTTGCCCTATTGTTGCACTGGATAACGATTGGACTTGGTATTTCGTTGGGTTTCCATCGTTTAGCCAGTCACCGTAGTTTACAAGTGCCTCAATGGTTGGAATATTGTCTGATTTTTTGCGGTACGTTGGCGGGACAAGGAGCGGTTCTGGGTTGGGTTGGTTACCATCGAATTCATCATTTGTATAGTGACCAACCCCTTGATCCCCATGATTCGACTCAGGGATTGTGGTGGAGTCATATCAGTTGGTTAATGCATGAGGTGCCCGCAAAAACTGAATTGTCTCGGTTTACTCAAGACATTGCTGATGATCAATTTTATCGGTTCTGCCATCAGCACTATATTGGTTTGCAAGTAGGGTTGGCGATTTTATTGTATGGGTTAGGAGGAATGCCGTTTGTGGTGTGGGGCATTTTTGTGCGCCTGTTTGTCGGATTTCATAGTACCTGTTGTGTGAATAGCGTATGCCACAAATTTGGTTATCGCAGCCACGCGACAGGCGATCACTCCACAAATTGCTGGTGGGTGGCTTTGCTGACGTTTGGTGAAGGGTGGCACAACAATCACCATGCTTGCCAATCTTCTGCACGGTACGGCGTATTGTGGTGGGAAATTGACCTAATTTGGCAGATGATTCGTCTGTTGCGAAGACTGGGATTGGCGACTAAAATCAGAGTTTTCTAGTCCAAGTGCTTAGGGAAGATGGGGGAGATGAGGGAGATGGGGAAGATAAATGATCAATGACAAGAAAAGAGTTTTATGTGTAGGGGCGGGTTTCACTACTATCGTTTTTTGTCCACCCTAACGTCACTAAACCCGCCCTGTCTAAATGACAAATGACGAATGACGAATGACGAATGACGAATGACGAATGACAAATGACAAATAACAAATAACAAATGAAAAATGAAAAATGACAAATGACTGAAACAAACTCTCAAGATTGGCAGCACGATTTTATCGCCACTAACCTATTAGTCATTGGTTATAACGCCTGGGTTGGCTACTTGAGTGGGGATCGTGGTGCTGTTGTCTGTAGTACCAATACTCCGACTGTTGGTGCTTTTGGAGAAACATTCCCAGCTCATTTTGTACCGCGCCGTCGTCTAGCTGCTTTTTTTAATGCATGGCTGGCGGCTGCCGATACGGTGCTACTGCAAAAACATTTCATGAATGGCTATATTCTGCAAGTGGTGGATCATTATAATCCTTACAAAGATGTTGTTTTGTTGCTGGAGTATGCCAATCAAGCAGCATTTTTTAACTTGACAAATTTACCCATTGCCCCACCAAAATGTTACGAGATTGTTTGTAGAGGATGGACAGAATTTCAACCGGAGGACACCCAATCCAAAGAACGAAAAAGATGAGGCGACGGGTTAACAAAAAAAAGACGCGATCGCGGGAATTAACAGACTTGTATGATGACATGAGCATAGAGTGCGATCGCCCCTAATCATAGATTTGACCATTTGTCTTTTGACAAAACAGAAGACAAGCATGATCATCGATTCGGCATTTCTCAAACGGCTTGAGGTATGGATATTATGCAACAGGGCAGTGGAAGAGTAGGTAGAGGGGCGATCGCACTTTTAGGCGCAGTGCTGGTATTACCGCTAGCTACGCCATTACCGAGTTACGCGCAACCAGGCGAGATGATACCCAACACAGGGGAGGAAATTACCGCCGCTAACCAGCAGAACATTATTGTGCATCTTAAACACAGCACCGATGATCTTCACGCTGTTTTTATGGCGCTGAAGCTGGGAAGCAATATGCAAAGGAAAGGGGCGCAGGTTACACTGGTGCTAACCTTGGAAGGCGTGCGACTGGCAGATGCTCGACAACCCTTAGATCTGCGTTGGGGAAACGGTACTATGACTGTTGCTGAACTCTATGAGGATTTTGTGACAGCAGGTGGCAAGATTATCGTCTGTCCGGTTTGTGCTAGCGCCGTCGGGATTGATGAAAATTTTCTGCGTCCTAGAAGCCAACTTGCCTTGGAGAATGATGAAATCCCTAACTTAATTTTAGCGGCTGACAAAGTGCTGGATTTCTAACGCTCAAAAGTCAATAAGGCACGCTGATTAAGGCTGGTGGGCAATGCCCACCCTACAGTATATCAAGGTTTTGATGCTTCCAAAATGCTTATTCATTATACCGAGAAGGTTCACCAGTGGTGAGGATGAGATTTCGATGTGATCGCACAATCTTCCCTTCCTGTTCCAACCGATTGATTAGGCGAGTTGCGGTTACCCGGGTAATCCCAATCGTCTCGGCAATATCCTGATGAGTCATTTAAGGCGATAATCAATCTCCTGTAAAAAAGGCACAGTGGCTACAAGGAACTTGATGCAATCGTTTGAGTCACCGGGAAGGGAGTAATGCGATCGCGCCACGAGCAGGTTGACAGATCAGGTAAAAGTGAGGTTAAGTTATTTGTAATTAACAATTAATTTCAATAGTGGGGGAGCGGTAGCCATGCAGCAACTCTTGAAAGAGCGACAATAAATTCCAATTAATTAAGCCTCCTGCCAAAGCTGGCGCACCTAGTCAGGGAGCCAGCTTGCAATTTCCTTCTCCCCATTTCATCGTTTACCACTGAGGTAAATTAATCATTAACTGTTCTGCGGCTTGCCGATTTAATGGTTTAGAGAAAAAGTATCCCTGACCATATTCACATCGCCGCCCTCTCAGTTGGGCTAACTGCATATTCGTTTCTATCCCTTCAGCCACAACATCCATGCCTAAATTGTGAGCCAAGGTCACAATCGCTTGCACAATCTCCCCATTTTCTCCCGCATCTCCCATGCGACTGACAAAGGAACGGTCAATTTTTAAGGCATCAATGGGAAACTGATGTAAGCGACTTAACGACGAATAGCCGGTGCCAAAATCATCAATGTATAACTGAATTTTCAATGCCTTAAGTCGCTCCAATAAAGCCGCGGCAGAGTCTGAATGTTCCATAATCCCGCTTTCAGTAATTTCTAACTTGAGAGTGCTGGGATTGACCTCTGTCTCTTGAATAATTTGGGCAATTTGCTCAATTAAATTCGTTTGAGAAAACTGTTTCCCCGACAAATTAACGCTCATGGTTAACGGGGGATAATGGTGAAACTGTCGTTGCCATTGGCGTAGCTGATAACACGATGTCCGCAATACCCACTGACCAATGGGAATAATTAAACCCGTTTCCTCAGCTAACGGAATAAACGCGCCCGGTGAAATCATTCCCTGTTCTGGATGGTGCCAACGCACCAGCGCCTCAAACCCGGTAATTTTACCTGTCGCCAGGGAAATAATCGGTTGGTAATACACCTCTAGTTCTTGGCGTTCAATTGCCCATCGTAGTTCGGTTTCCAAGCGTAACTGGGCAAGGGCGCGACCGGACATGGCAGTATCAAACATGACATAACAAGCCGTTCCCTGAAGTTTTGCCCGATGCATGGCGGTATCTGCATCTCGTAACAAATCTTCCCCCCGGTTATACCCCATACCACTCAGGGCAATCCCAATACTGGCTGTGGCAAACACCTCATACCCATCTAAGTTAAATGAGGATTCCAGGGTTTGGTGAATCGATTTGGCAATATCCGTAGCTGCTGTTGCATTGGGGATATCATCCAGTAGAATCGTAAATTCGTCTCCCCCTAACCGGGCTAAGGTATCGCTGGGGCGTAAGCACCTTTGTAATCGGTTGGCGATCGCACTCAGCAGTCGATCGCCGACCAGATGCCCTAAACTATCATTAATCACCTTGAAACGGTCTAAATCCAAGACAATCACCGCACATAAATAGTCCCAGCGTTGCCCTGCCCGTCGCAACGCATACTCCAGCCGATCCATGAATAATGCCCGATTCGGTAATCCGGTCAATACATCGTGGAAAGCATCGTGGAGTAACTGTTCCTCCATGCGTTTGCGATCGCTAATATCCACCACCTGACTAATGTAGTGTAGGGGTTGACCTTGAGCGTCTCTGACCAACACAACCTTCAAAATACCATTGACAATCCTGCCAGATTTTGATATTAATCGCCGTTCAGTTTGCAGATGAGAGAGTTCCCCCTGCAACAAGGATTGGTGTTGGGTAAAGTCGAGTGCCCGTTCACTCGGGTGGCTAATTTCTGTAAACGTGAGAGCCAACAGTTCTTGATCCGTATACCCCAAAGCGTCACACAATGCCTGATTAACCTTGAGGAATTGACCCTTAAGGGATGTCATTGCCATGCCAATGGGAGCCAGTTCAAAGGTGAGGCGAAATTGCTCCTCACTTTTGAGTAAAGCCGCCTCTGCCTGTTTGCGTTTGGTAATATCGGTAGCAATTCCATCCATGCGAATGGCAATACCCCTTTGGTCATAAATCAGGCGGGCGCGATCGCGCAGCCAACGCACTTCGCCATCCGGTCGTACAACCCTATATTCTAGATCTTTACTCCCCTGGTGAATCATCCGATGAGATGCCCTCTCCACCCGTTGGCGATCATCAGGATGAACGACGAACTGCCAGAGACTGGGACAATCCACAAAATCGGATACGGGGCGACCATAAACCCGTTCTGTCGCCGGATTCAGGTAAATAAACTGTTGATTTTCCAGGGAAGCCGACCAAACCACATCATCTAGAGACCTGAGAATACTCTCCAGCTTTTCCTCACTCTGTCGTAGGGCTTCCTCTGCCTGCTTCCGTTTAGTAATATCGGTTTGAATCCCGACAAAGTGGGTTAAATAGCCGTCTCCATCAAAGACGGGCGACACATAGAGTTCATTCCAGAAGAGGCTGCCATCTTTGCGATAGTTCTGTAAAATGACATGGCACTCTCGTTGCTCTTGAATCGCTGTCGCTAACTTAGTCACCCCAGCTTGATGATAATCAGGTTCTTGCCAGAAACGACAGTTACGTCCAATCACCTCCTCTTTGGTATAACCGGTCATTGACTCGAAAGCGGGGTTGACGTAAATAACTGGGTTATCCGGCTGATTGGGGTCTGTAATAATCACTCCATTATTACTCGCCGCGATCGCTCGCTGCATCAGATAGAGATTCGCCTCTGACTGCTTATGTCCAATCGCCAAAGCTAAAACATTGGCAACCGCCTGGAGAAAGTGAATGTCATCTTCACTAAAACGGCGCTGGCTGGTGGTATGCGCCCCTAAAACTCCAAAGGGTTGCTCTTGACCCGGAATCACCACACTCACACCACTGACAACGCGATGATTGTAGAGCAGAGGCGGTCCACTAAAGCGAGGATCAATCGGTAGATCTTCAACCACGACAGGTTCTTGAGATATCAGATTATAACCCGCTTGGGAATTCCTGTGGGCACCGACTAAAGCATACCCAACCAATCCCGGTGACCAACCCACACCCGCTTTGAGTAAAAACACATTACCATTGGGTAGGAGTTCTAACACTTTGCAATACTCAACCTCTAAGGTTTGAGCAATCGTACTTACCGCTTCGTCCATCAGGGTATTTAAATCCAGTCCCGAAAGCGCCCGTTGGCTCAATTTAGCCACAGTTGCTTGCTGACGCGCTCGTACTCTCAGGTCTCGGTCTGGCTGTTCTGGATGAGTACGATCTCGAATTACCAGTTGGGTTGCCTCTTGACCTTGATAAATGGCGGGTAAACGGGCAATTTCCACATCAATGATCTGACCGTCTAACTGCACCAGTTTTTCGGGGACAAATTTTGTGGGTAATGGTAGGGGGTGAGGGGGATGCGACCTTCGTTTGTGATCCAAGAATTTCTCTGTAGGCTCAGAACCAATAACTTGGTGATCTCTCCTATTTCTCTGATTTCCCTGATCTGGTGAGCTAAACTCTGACCAAGGTTTACCAATAAGTTGGCTTTGACGAATGGCTCCCAGTAGTTTGACACCTTTAGGATTGATATAAACCAGGGTTCCCTGGCTTTCCAGGGCGATCGCCTCGGGAGACTGTTCAACCAACGTCCGATAGCAAGCTTCACTGTCTTTGAGAACGGCTTCTGTTTGCTGGTATTGGGTAATTTGCTGGTAGGTATCGCTGATATCATGGAATACGCTCAGAATGGCTTTTCCCTGATTGAAGGTCAACACCTGCATCGATACCGTTACCCACAAGGGCGTGCCATTAATTGTATGGACACGAACTGGATCATTCTGGACAACACCCTTTTGGTCTAATCTGGCTAACAGTCTTTGCCAGTCGGCAGGATTTTCATAAAAATCGGGCATTGAGTTACCGACTAACTCTGAGGTAGCAACGCCAAACAGTACGTTCGCGTGGGAATTGCCGTAGACAATTGTGCCATCAGAGGCTTGTGCGATCGCGACAGGTACAGGAAAGGCTTGAGTAATCGCCCGAAATTGTGCTTCTCGTTGTTGCAGTTCGGCGTTAGTATGTAGACAGTCTGCTATCGCTTGCTTGAGTTCATCCGACTGGGTGATCGTGCCGCCTTGCTCGTACAATTTACAGGTATGATAGTCTTCCGAGTTAGGGTATGAAGGGAACAAAATGTCTAGCTTCTTGACCCTGGCAACAAACGGTAACCATTGCCATAAACCAAGCACCAGCAGTCCAAATCCCACTAAATAAAGCAGTGTCGCTGGCATCAGCGTATCGATTGGACTAGAGTTTAGGGTTGTCAACCCAAGAGTACGGTGGACTAAATCCATAAACCCATCTAGACAAATTAAAGCGTAACCTGCCAGCATATAGAACCAGCCCGGTTGTCGTTCAATCTGTGATTTTGAGCCGATCCACCACAAATAACCAAGAATAGGCATCATTAGGGACACCCTGAGGCTCCCGATTAAAATTTCCCTCATAATTCATTTAGGGCAAGTGTGAGTCATCAACAAAAGGAACAATCTAAACCGCGTCTACGTTGAAACCGGTCGTTTTTCTCTAGGAGAATCTCCAGTTTTCAACTTGGACGGGGTATATTTTGGAAGATCCAAAGGTTTGTCAGATGTTTTCTTAAAAACGAAATAACACCAAACATTCACCTTAACTGACTAAGAGTAGAACTCCCTGGTGTCAGATTAAGTTTGGCTCGATGCATCTGCCCTGATATTTCTTCGCCAGAGTGATATGTTCAGCAATTTTTCAGCAACATCTGCTTATTGACACCAACTTGGGGATAAAAAGAAACAGTAGATTGGTGACGACAAGGACGTCGCCATCTGTTTGTATCTTAGAACACTAACTTCGTCTTAGCCGTTGACAAAATCGTCATACTATGCATTGAAAAAGCGAGTATTCTAGTCTGATTTTCCCAATCCAGTACCAGCGCCCATAGGATGACTTGACTGACTTCTAGCCCTGTAGTCTCTTGTCCCTTCAAAGACGTTCAGCCAATCTCAACTTGGCAGAACGAGCACGGGGGTTTTCATCCCGTTCCGTGGGTTGTGGAGTTATGGGTTTTTTGGTAAGCACCCGCAATATTGGTGAATCCCGCAAGTGGTGTTTAACCAGACGGTCTTCCAAGCTGTGAAAACTAATAATACCAATTCTGCCGCCTGGTTTTAACCATCTAGGCGCACAATTGAGAAATTTTTCTAGGGAGGATAATTCTTGATTAACGGCAATGCGAAGCGCTTGAAAGGTGCGAGTGGCGGGGTGAATCCTACCATAGCGGTATTTTTTGGGAACTGATCGCGCGATCGCCTCGGCTAATTGGGTGGTTGTCTCAAAGGGGCGGCGTTCCACAATTGCCCGGGCAATCCGCCGAGATAAGCGTTCTTCACCATACTCATAAATAATGTTTGCCAGTTGGGTTTCATCCCAATGATTGATAATCTCGGCGGCGGTTAAGGATTGGCGTTGATCCATCCGCATATCCAGATTGGCTTGATGGCGAAAACTAAAGCCGCGATCGGGAATATCCAGTTGGGCAGAACTCACCCCTAAATCGGCAATAATGCCATCATAGGATGATTCAGGCGGTTGATAGTCGGCAAAATTTCCCTGCCAAAATTGGATGCGATCGCCATAAGAGGCTAACCGAGTTTGAGCGGCTGCGATCGCCTGGGCATCTTGGTCAATCGCGGTGACACGGACATCTGGGCTAGCCGATAGAATTAACTCACTATGTCCACCGCCGCCCACCGTCGCGTCCAAATAATGCCCACCTGAACGAATCGCCAATCCAGCGATTAACTCCTGACTTAATACTGAACGATGAAAAAACTGCGCCGCTTGCGCGTCAGACTCCATTTGACACTCCTGAACCATAGCTAGGCTGTGGACGAGGATTCCTGGTTCAACGACTCGCCGTTAGACGACAGGATTGCTCCAATCGCCCAAGAGGGCAAATCTCCCCGGGCGTAAGTTCCGGTATGCCGCTTCTAAAAACCTAGACAAACCTACCCATCAGTAATTCTGCCTTGGTATAAGTCCACGGTGTAACTTTTGGTCGATAACCGTTAACGCTTGCGCTTGGCTGATACCCGGCATTGTTGCTCGATATCAGCCTTAACCAACGG
>NZ_JAVJUO010000193.1:0-25253 GCF_040220555.1 Coleofasciculus sp. C1-SOL-03 | reverse complement strand
CAACTGTCCTAAATCAAGCCAACGCTACCGCAAATACCCAAATCAGGAGTGATTTACCATGTCTCGGAACTTAATCACGGCTGGGATAATTGATCCTTGCCAATTTTCTCTGGACGAAGTACGCCACCAAGTCGCTACATTTCTTAACATTCCCCTCCAGCACATCGATCGCGTCGAATGCTGGCGACACCAAATCTGGGTCAAGCTAGCCGAATCCCGTGCTATCTTTGTTAGTTATCGCAACTTGCCCCTGTGGATTGACGCAGGATTGGCGGCGATTAGGCGCTGCACCTCTCGTTCTCAGCTTGATGAATTAGGCGAAATCCTCCGCCGTGAACGTGACTGGTATGATCAGCATGACCAACCCGAAGCGGTGCAACCTTGGCGTCAGGCGTGGGCAAAACAGGCTGAATTCCTGAGAAAGGAGGACGAACGCCTGAAACCCATTCGCGCCCACCAACAAGCCGGACAGGATTGGTATGGGGCTTGGGAACGGGTACTCTACTGTTGCCGAGAGTTTAGCCGACTTCAGGGATTAGCCCCAGAAATTAATCAGCAAAGTCAGGATTTTCAGGATTTACCTGAGATTATGCAGAAGATACAGCAGTTGTGGCATCAACGCTGGCAAGAATTATCGGGTGCGATCGCGTAGTTTGTCGTCAGCGCTGTCTTCGCTTCTGGCACACTTCGTGTCTACTACTAACCTAGGATAGATGACAATAGCTGACATTCGGTCTCGCTTGCGGTTTAATTGTCAGAGTGAACGCTGTAAACGTTAATACAGTTGTCGCTCCACCCATGCTGAACGTATAAATAATCGGTTTAGCCCTTGGAAGTCAGCAGGATGGCAGGTCAAACCCAGAGGGGAAAGGGAAACATGAATAGCAATCCATCCAATCCTTCGGCAAATGGTGGTAAAACTATAAATATTGCTGATATCTTGGCACTTCCGGAACGTCAACGGCAAATTGCTCTGTTTATCCGTCGCGAGGAAGGGCATACGCTACCCGAAATTGCCGATCATTTGAATGAAGACGAACAGGCGATCGCTATAGAACTAGATGAGTTAGTTCAAGAGGGTTTCGTCCGAGAAATACAAGTAGAAGGTATTCCCCGTTACTACCGCAGTGAAATGAGACGACAAGGTAGCCAGTTTTCCGAGATGATTCAGCAAGCGCTGACACCGGGAAAACCTCTGTCTATGATTGTGAATCCCTCGGGGGATGCGCCAATTACACCCGGTTCGACGTTTGAGTTGTGCGTCACGATTACCAATGAGGGGAATCAAAGTGCCTTAATCGATATCTATATCGATGAAACCTCCCAATCCCTGCACCAGTGGTGTATTTCCCCCTACGAACGTCTGGCGTTAGGGCGAGGGCAAAGTAGTGAGGTGGTGTTCCAGATTCCGGTGCCACTGGATGCGACACCGGGCACCTATAATTATCTGCTGATGGTTGATGCCCAGCAGCATTACCCAGAAGATACACCCATCCAGCATCAAGCACGGCTGCAAGTCTTGCCTTTTGTCCAAGAAGCCGTTCGGGTTAATGATCCCACCTTCTCGCTACTCCCGATCACCAGTTCCGCCGCCCCAGCTTTGGTGCAACCGGGAGAACCCTTAGAGGTTCAGGTTTTGGTTCACAACCGTTCCGATCGCGTGGATCGATTTCGCTTAACTTGTCCGGATTTAGCCCCGATTTGGTATAAGGTGATGTACCCGGAAGGCTATACCGACACGGGGGTGGTGCGGGTGATGGATGGCTTGGAGTTGAATCCTGGTGAAAAGGGTCAAATTCAGTTAACGATAACCCCACCCGCAGATACGTGGGCGGCAATCTATTCCCCCACGGTGCGTCTATATTCCCTGAATAATCCCGACTTGGTGCTACTGGATGCGATTTACCTCCAGGTAATGCCGATTTACCTGTTAACTGTGGAGTTAGTCACCCTAGTCGGTAAAGTCAGCCATCAGTCCGGTGTTTTCGAGTTACAACTGTATAACGGCGGCAATATTACCCGTGACATCGCCCTCATCGCCAAAAGTGCCGATGGCGATGATCTGTGTACCTATACCCTGATACCCACCCAAGTACGTCTCGCCCCTGGCGGGTATGCGATCGCGAATTTAGAAGTACAACCTAGCCAGAAATGGTGGCGTAGACCCTTCTACGGGCGAGTTTTAAACTTTGTTATTGAAATTGAAGACCTACAACAGTTTCCCCTAATTAACAATCGCTTCCAAGGCACTTTAATCTGGGAAGGGCGTCCGTGGTGGCAATTTTTATTAGTTATTTTAGGTATAGTCGGACTGATTGGCGCATTAATATTCCTGCTGTGGTGGCTCTTTTTTAGTCCCAAACCTCGCCCAGAAATTATCGAATTTGCGCCAGCAGGAAAAAATTACTCGGCGGCTGATAGGGAAAGTGTACGCCTGAATTGGGAGATTACCAACCCCAAACGCATCCAAACCCTAAAAATACAAGGCGTATCCCCAGAGGGAGTCGTCACCAGTGGTCCGATTGCCTACAATTTTAGCCAGGGGATTCCCAATGAGTTAGAGCGTTTCTGCACAACCGATGAGGTTCTCAATTGCCAGAACGTGCCAACTGATGCTCGCGAACCGGGGGATTATGTATTTGAACTGACGGTAATTCCTGAAGGAAAAAAGAAGGGGGAAGCCGAGGAACTACAAACGAATACAGTCAAAATCACACCCTTTCCAATTCCTGAGATTGAAGAATTTGCCTCAACTCAACCCGTCTATCAAGAAGTCATTCAGCCCAACCCGGAAGCGGCAGACCAAGAAGCTAGTCCAACGGCTAATGAGGATAACTCACCTGAAGCGCAACCGCAACCGGAAGACCTAGGTATTTTACTGAATTGGAAAATTAGTCACCCCGAACAAATCAGACTCTTAAAACTGGTAGGTCGCAATCCTGAAGGAATTGTCACCTTTCCCATGCAATCGATTGATTTTAGCCAAGGTATTCCTCAACCCCTCCAAGACTCCTGTGAAATACAGGATGAGGCATTAGTTTGCATGAATCTTGCCACAGGTGTGCGCCAACCAGGAACCTATATTTTTGAATTAACGATTGTTCCCCGACAAGGAGAACCGGAAGAATTACCTGCTCAAAAAACTGATCCGATTAAAATTGAAGCCCAACCTGTCCCCTTTGATATTGTTGAGTTTACCGTTAACGGAATAGAAACCCTAACTCGCCCTAAATTTGTGGTGCAAATTTCTGAAGATGAATCAATACCTGTTCCCTTATCCTGGAAAGTTGAGGGAGGTAGAGATTTGAAAGTGGAATTACTTCCTGCACCCGGTACTGTACCACGGGAAGGAACGGTTCCTTATCCCCTGAGTCCAGAACCAAGTACGGAAACGATTACTCTGCAAGTCACCAATGAAGCCGGGGAACAAAAAAGCCGTTCAGTCACGATAGAAACGGTTCAACCACCGCCTCCAGAACCTGTGGAAATGACTCCCTTATCTCCACCAGGAGACACAGCTAACGGATTACCCACTCTACCACCCCCTCCACCCGGAGGGGATTCTACTGCAGAAGCGGGGACATCCCCCTCACCCTCACCCTCACCGTCACCCTCACCGGGAACTTCACCCTCTGGAACAGAACCCAAACCGCTACCCCTACCACCTGGCGGTTCACCTCCGCTTCCTCCAGGTGCAGATTCTCCGCCTCCGGCTGAACTTCCACCTAAGTTTAGGTAAAACGAATTGGGTTTATTCTTCTCTTGGGACTCTTAATCGTAACTCCTCAATTAAAATCGGTATCTCATTTTGATAGGACTTACGCAAAAGCTCTATTTGTAGGGTGTGTTAGCGTAGCGTAACGCACCTTTACCCCCATCAGTGGTGTGTCTGCGTAAGTAGATCAGGGCACGATAGTATCGTGCCCCTACCTAATCAATTATCCCTGAGTTGTGCTAGAGAACATTGCCCTGTCCTATTATTGCCATTATTGCCTAAACTCCAGTAAATTACCTGAGCCGATGAAAGAATTTCTTGACGACGTAAATAGTTACGACTTGATGTAATCCCCTGACGAGTAATTAAATCAACGTCTCGATTAAAGATCGTCTTTAACTCCGCTTCCATTTGCTCCAAACTGAAGAACGTGGGATGAGCCTCTGGATGAAATTGCACCATCACGTCAATATCACTATCAGGGCGAAAGTCGTCTCGCAAGACAGAACCGAATAAATAAAATTCTGTAACTTGCCAGCGATCGCAAAATGCTTTAATCTGCTTCATTGGCAGATCAATATTTTTAACGTTCATAACTTGACCGTAATCCTATCGTTCTCGTAGGTTGGGTAGAGCAATGGCGAAACCCAAAAGGCTAACTGAGAGTTTGGTTTAGGAACGAAACCTAACATACGAAGGTGACATACTTCCGTTGTAATTTCACTCAAAACTCTACCTTATCTTGTTAAGAGTTCCCTAACGAAGGGCTGAAGGGCTAAGGACGAATGTTAGTCTTTAACATCGAAATCTGCATCAGCTTGCCCAAAAGCTTCTCTTTGCCTGAGTTTCTCAGCATAAGCCTTAAGAATCTGATGATTGTCCAGGATTCCTAATTGAAGTGCCCACATCAGAACTCCTCCTGTGACAATATCCGCTGTCGTGAATTGGTTCTCGACCAGAAAATCTTGACCCTCAAGCGCGGCTTTTAACGGTTCAGAAACTTGGGCAAACCACGCCAATGTGTCATCCATTGAGAGTTCTGAACGTTTTTTCAGTGGCGATATCTTTTCAGGCAAATCCGGTAGCGCCTGAAATATATAATGCTCCACAGGTGGCTCTAATGTCACCATCGCATAAAAAAGCCACTGATAATAATACGCTCGTGCTGATGTTCCTGGGGCTGGAATTAATCCTTTGTCTGAGTATTTGTCTGCCAGATAAGCACAAATCGCCGCCGACTCAAAGATGGTCACATCTTCATCCACCAGAACTGGTACTTTGCCGTGAGGGTGTAAATTTTGATACTCTTGTTTGTCCGTTTGAGTGATATCTACCCGCACTAACTCGTAGGGAATACCCATTTCTTCTAGACACCACCGAGGACGCACAGCGCGTGTTGTTGGAAAGTAATAGAGTTTCATAAACCATCTCAATTTTTAATTTCCTGTTCTCCTGTCACCCTAAAGAGCGATCACCTCTAGGAATATGACTTTATGCCCAGAGGTCAGCTAACAATGAACCATAAACCGGAGCTTGTTCAACGGCATAAATCACAACAACCGTGTCAATATATATTCTAGAAGAGTCAGGCAAGTTTAGCTGTCCCATGCATCCCTTTCCGCTTGCAAATCTCGATTAATTTCTTCTAGATTTCGACTAGAGGGGCGCTGAGAGTGGATTTCTGCCAATATTTCCAGAATCGATTTCTCCGTCGATCGGCTTGACTTTTCTGGCAACAGAAGAATTACTTCAAAGTTTAGCGCAACGTATGCCAATCGGTGTCATTTACGGTTGAATCCACATCTGACACAATTTTGGGCATGGGAAGAGCAGGAAAAGCCCTTAAGCAGGTGTTAGACAATTACGGCATTAGCCAAAACCAAGTGGCGGTAAAGATGGGGATTGGACGTTCCAATATTTATCGCTGGGTACATGAAGTGAGAGATCCTGGCGCTGAGATGGTGATTCAACTCCGAGATGCGCTGCATCAGATTAATCAGACGGCGGCGGAAGAGTTTGTGCGGTTGTATTTAGGGAATCCGCCTGGGAATGATGATGAGGAGTAGTACCAACAATTTGAATGGTAGGGGTGGGTTTTTTTTTGACAGATGTCAAGGTTTGAATATTTTTTTAATATCAACAGAGCGATCGCATACCCTATCATAAGTCCGGATACGAGCGCTGGGGATCGAAAACTTCCTTAAGTACGCTTGTTTGTCCACGACTTCAGACGTATCCTGAACCCTGGAGTCATTGCAACTTAGAGGAAACAGCATGTTAGATAAACCCGAATCTCCGATTGAAGCCATTGACGCCAGAGAAATCCTCGACTCACGGGGACGCCCCACCGTGGAAGCGGAAGTTCGCCTCGCTAGTGGTTCCCTGGGATTGGCACAAGTTCCCAGTGGTGCGTCTACTGGCACCTTTGAAGCCCACGAACTGCGGGATGGTGATTCTCATCGCTACAACGGGAAAGGCGTTCTCAAGGCTGTCCGTAACATCAAAGAGAAAATTACCCCCGAACTCCTGGACATCGACGCCCTAGACCAAGCCACCGTTGACCACACGATGATTGATCGGGATGGTTCCAAAAATAAACATGAACTGGGTGCCAATGCTATCCTGGCAGTTTCTCTCGCCAATGCCAAAGCCGCCGCGAATGAATTGCAACTTCCCCTCTATCGCTATTTAGGCGGACCCCTTGCCAATCTTCTGCCTGTCCCGTTAATGAATGTGATTAACGGTGGTGCCCATGCCGATAATAATGTGGACTTTCAGGAGTTTATGATTGTCCCCGTGGGGGCTGATACCTTTCAAGAGGCGCTGCGTTGGGGGGCTGAGGTATTCGCCGCCCTGTCTCAGGTGTTGAAGGAGAAAAAGCTGCTATCCGGTGTAGGTGATGAAGGAGGCTATGCGCCGAACTTAGAGTCCAATAAAGCGGCATTGGAATTTCTAATTGCTGCTATAGAAAAAGCTGGGTATAAACCGGGAGAACAGGTGGCGTTAGCTATGGATGTCGCCGCCAGTGAATTTTATAAAGACGGGCAATATCTCTATGAAGGGTCCTCTCATTCTCCCAGTGAACTCGTTGATTATCTAGATCAATTAGTCAGTCAATATCCGATTGTGTCCATTGAAGATGGCTTACATGAAGAAGATTGGGATAATTGGCAACTGCTGACCGAAAAACTGGGGTCTCGTATCCAATTAGTTGGGGATGATTTATTTGTGACTAACCCCACGCGCTTGCAAAAAGGGATTGACTTAGCCGCCGGGAATTCCATCTTAATTAAACTCAATCAAATTGGGTCGTTAACCGAAACCTTAGAAACCATTGAACTTGCCACTCGCCATGGTTTCCGTTCAGTTATCTCTCACCGTTCCGGTGAAACCGAAGACACCACGATCGCAGATTTAGCCGTCGCCACTCGCGCCGGTCAAATCAAAACCGGTTCCCTCTGTCGCAGTGAACGAGTTGCCAAATACAACCGCCTGCTACGGATTGAAGACGAACTCGGCGATCGCGCCATCTATGCGGGTACGATTGGCATGGGACCTCGAATTGCCAAATAATTCCCATTTCTAAGAGTCTGACCCTGAGGTGATGGGGTGATGGGGTGATGGGGTGATGGGGTGATGGGGTGATGGGGTGATAACTCAACCGACTTCCATCACCTCATTAAACCGATCGCGTCCCGCATGATAATCCTTACTTTCATACCCCATAACATGGCGGACAATCCACTTCTGCGACTTACCATCCTCCATCAGTAAATGAATGGCTTTCCTTAACACCTGATCCTGATCAACAAACCGTTCCACAAACCAGTTTTCGGTTTCTGCGAAGCCCCGCTTATCATTTTCTGCACTCTGCTTCAGATAAACGGCGGCTAATAATGCTTTAAATGATTTGCCTAAAACGTTCTCATTTCCCAAATTCAGCGCCGTCAATTCCTCCGTCGTGATTTGATTAATAGAGTTGGCTTGATTTTCCTTAGACGTTAATTCCTTGAACAACTCATTTAAACTGCCCACTTTAACATTGGGGAGATAGCCATATAAATAATCCGCAACGATCGCCTTCAATACTGCATCTCCCAGAAACCTTAACTGTTTATTCGGTGACGAACGCTCTTTTTTATTTTTTAAATGACGCTCCAGCAACGGCGCAATCAACTGTTTAACCAACCAATTCCGCGCCTGGGAAAAGCCGCGATCCTGATGAATCGCCCCAACTAACGCGATCAACGCCTCCTCAAAGGGATTGTGAGTTTGTAAACGCAAGCGATGCCGTTCTTGGGTCAGTCCTAGAAACGGAAACCCTTCACCTAACCCCAGTTGATACCACAGTTTAGTTAACCGTTGTCCTTCGACTAACTTGTCCCGTAAGCCTTTGAAATTACCGACTTCCAAATAGGGACAATTGTGATATAAATAGTCAGTAATTACCAGATTAACGATGGCATCACCCAGAAATTTCAATCGCTCGTTATTCTGTTCATATTCTCCAATTTGTTCCGCATAAGAGCGATGCATTAACGCTAGGCGAAGTGTATCACTATGCTTGAATTGAATACCAATTTGGCTTTCTAAAGGTTCAGAATTCCATTCCATTAGTTTTAAAAGATTAAGACGTTTTCACAACAGGTAATTGCACCGTCAGGACTGAACAGGGAGCATGGTGGAGAACGTGATTACTGACACTCCCCAAAAGTAACTCCGAAAGCCCCGACAACCCCCGATGACCAATGATAATTAGATCCGCTTGCCAATTCTGCGCCACCTTACAGATGGTTTCCCCCGGAGTGCCTGGCACCTGGGTAAACTCCGCCGAGACACCCGCCGCCGTCGCTTCACCCGTGCGCGATCGCAAAATCTCCAGACATTCGCTTTCAAATTCGTCCCACTGCTTGCGGTAGGCGATATTCACATCATCCAATCGCCACGGGTAATAATCCGCATCGGAAAATCCTGGCATCCCCGGACTTGCGTCTTCTTCCGGAGACAGAACGTGCAACAGTAATAGATGACCCTTAACCGCTTTGGCTAACTCTAGGGCTTGATCAAAAACATGATCACCCATACCAGAGGTATCTATGGCAACAAGCATCTTTTCAAACATAACCACTTTCTCCAAAACCCTGGTAAATTATCGGGGTGTTACTCCTCTGACAATGGTATAATGTATTGCAAATCTGAATGATGCCGCTTGATTTCGGCAAAGCACTAGCTGATAGATGCTAATTCTAATCTAGCGATTATGTCGGAATCTGGCTCAAACATACACACAATAATTAATTTTTGTGAAACTATAGATGCCAGACTCATCTCAGGTTTCACAGAAACCTTTGCCGCCAATAGAAATCCGACACTCAACCTGGAAACCAAGGGCTGAGAGGGAAAAAATTCATGAGTTTAAATGCCCGCTTTGCGGTAATCAGCGACTTACACATCGCCCTGCCCCAAACTATTTGGGATGTTCCCACCCGCTTCCATTTAGTGGAAATCAGTATCCCGGCTCTAGAGCTAGTCTTTAATCATTTAGAGCGCCTTAATTTAGATTTTCTCCTGCTTCCAGGAGACTTAACCCAGCATGGCGAACCGAGTAACCATGACTGGCTACAACGGCGGTTATCCCAGCTACCCTACCCGGTTTACGTTATACCGGGTAATCATGATGTCCCCACACGATTACCCGATGAACGTTCGATTGGACTAAAAGACTTTCCCCACTACTATCATCAATTTGGCTATGACAATCCCGACCAACTCTACTACACCCAGGAAATTTTCCCCGGTGTGCAGCTTATTGGGCTAAATTCCAACCAATTTGACCAGACGGGGAAACAACTGGGTTGTCTGGATGCACCGCAATTGGCATGGCTTGAGGATGTACTTGCCCAAACCCAGGACAAGTTAGTTGTGGTTATGGTACATCACAATGTCATCGAACATCTACCGGATCAAGGGAAGCATCCCTTGGGACGCCGTTATATGCTGGATAATGCCCCTACCCTATTAAATCTGCTCAAAGCGGCTGGGGTGAATTTAATTTTTACGGGTCATCTTCATGTCCAGGATATCGCCTATTATCAGGGAATCTACGATATTACTACTGGATCATTAGTTAGCTATCCCCATCCCTACCGAGTCTTAGAACTGCGAACCGATAATTTAGGGAATCGCTGGTTACAGGTAGAATCCCATCACATCACCTCTGTACCCGGTTGGGAAAATTTGCCGGAAATTTCGCGAAAATGGATGGGCGATCGCTCTCATCCGTTTATGGTAAAGTTACTCACCGCCCCACCCTTATGTTTACCCCAACGCGATGCTGATCAACTTGCTCCCAGCCTGCGTAACTTTTGGGCAGATATTGCTGTGGGTGACGCCTGCTTTGATTTTCCCGACTTTCCTCCCCATATCCGCCGCTATTTTCAAACCTTTAGCGCGATGGATAGCAACGGTAAACCTGCTTTTATCGATAACCATACGACATTGCTCCTGGAGTCCTGAAGGGGTGACAAGCTCGCGTCAAAGGTAGGCAGGGTGTGGGGTGTGGGGCTTCTCGGTAAAGAACACAAAAGCCCCTAAGAGGAGATAGGGTAAGGAGCAAGCGCTCTTTCTGGCGAGCCAACGCCATCAACTCGAAGGACTTCAGGGTCAAAATGAATAAACAATACCCGACACCCCACACCCGACACTCCCCAAGTAGTTAACCCGGATTTGGTATCACTTATCATTTAGGGGTTGGGAATTTGCCGACTGAAAAACCGATCTAAAATTTCTGCGCGTTGATGGGAATTTAATTTAGGTAAGGCAGTTTCTCCAGATAATTCGTCTAACTTCGATAGTTTTTGCAAAAATTGTGATGTTCCTTTGTGATAGTCACCGTCAGAGCCTTTGACTTTCGCCGGTAACTCTACATCTTCATTTGGGGTTTTTCGTTTTGAGGATGAGGAGGGTTCTACAGAGGAAGACGCTTTGGAGGCTTTCAGTTTGGCGATAATTTCGGGAGAGGCGGGGTTGAGCTTTTGGGTGTCGTTGCAGAGGAAAAAGTAAAAGGTAAGGGTACTGAGTCGAATGCAATCGCCATCTTTCAGCGATATATGCCCATGTACCGGTTCACCGTTGACAAACGTGCCATTTGTGCTTTTAAAATCGACAAGGTAATATCCTTTGTTGGGCAAATAGTAAATTGCCGCATGATGACGGGATAAGTGGGGATCGGGAATCGATATCGCCAATTGGCGATCGCGACCAATCGTCCAAATTCCCTGAGGCTGAAACAGGGTTTGGGTTTTCCCCTCTACCAGATTGGTCATCAGACAAGGGCGCTGACTTTGCACAATACCCGTGACAAAGCGAACGGTTCGACTCGAGAATGTTTTATGCCCCGTTTTCTCAAGCTGGAGAATTTCATCGAGTAAACCCCGATGATACTCGTAGAGCTTCAGGAACACCTGGTATAGACCCAATCGTTGTTCGATTTCCATAAAACGAGCCGACAATTCCTAAACAACCTAATACCCATTGATGGGAACTTTAACATCCGGATTGGTCTATCGTTTCGGATGAACTCTACAGCGTTAGAAATTTTACCTAGAGATTAAAAGATCTAAGTAGGTGACTGTTGCCCCATTCAGATATCTGTCGAGTTCAAGCCAATCTTAACCTATTGCTTACGCTCTGCCCGTTGTTCTAGGCGAAATAGCCAAATCATTAGGGCAACGATGCCACTTTGTAGCGCCAGATTGGGCAATGCCGTCGCCACGTCTCGCCCCGCCATTAACTGTGCCAGGAAAACGAGTCCGCCAATAAAACCAGAGGCAGCAAATGCCCCATAGATAAATTTTCTCAGTCCTCGGTAGGGTGCTTTTGCTTCCGCTTTGAGTCGAGCGTATTTTTCCGGACTCATCTGTCGCGATTTGAGGTTCGACGGGGACGGACGCTTGTTTGGGTTTGAATGGGTCATGAGTTTCGTTGATCGTTCCTCTCTAGCTTAATGGTGACATGACATTCTCACCTTGGGCAGTGAATTATGCCAAATCTTGCTTTAATATGAAAAGAAGGTATTTTGGCAGTGATCTGCTTACAGGGTTGAGACCAAAGACCCAACAATATGCAGTGACTTGTGCCAAAGCTTGCTATAGTAGTCAAGTGATGCCGGTGTAGCTCAGTGGTAGAGCATTCGATTCGTAATCGAACGGTCAGCGGTTCAAATCCGCTCATCGGCTTAAACTGAATGCCACTGACTTTAGAGTTTGTAGTAAGCGCTGTCTTCGCTTCTGGCACGCTTCGTGCCTACTACGAACCCAGCTTAAGTCAGTGACATTCGGCTTAAACTAGTGCAAGAAGGCAGCAGTCCGAAGGCTCCAAGGCAGAAGGCGATAAGGAACATAATGTAGCTGCTTTTCGGGAGCTTGTTTATCCCCCCTCTAACGGAACAGGTGGCTCATCTAGGGGACGAATAATCGTGGGGGCGGGTTCTTGTTCTGGTTGTTTAAAGATTCCCTCCAGCGCCTTTTCTAAACTTTCTGCCATGACAATGCGATTTTCATAAACAACAATCACCCGCGCTAAAATAGGTAGGCTATTGCGTTCAGCTTCCAGGTAAAGCGGTTCGACATAAAGCAACGATTGCTCAATTGGAATCACCAACAAATTTCCCTGAATCGCCCGTGAACCCTGACGATTCCACAGTGAGATTTGCTGAGAAATGACTGGATCTTGATTAATCAGGGCTTCAATTTGTTCAGGTCCGTAAATCAGTTCTTGTTTAGGAAACTGATATAAGAGTAATTTGCCATAATTCTCACCATCTGAACGCCCTGCCAACCACGCAATTAAATTATTCCGTGCCTTCGGTGTAAAGGGATGCAGGAGAATGAACTCCTCATTCGTAGCCGTTGGCAGTTTCATAATCAGGTAGTAAGGTTCCAGGGGTTGCAACTCCCTACCGTAAATCTCTTGGGGAATCCGCCATTGGTCTTCCCGATTGTAAAAGACTTGGGGGTCAGTCATGTGATAGGTAAGCAATCGTTCCGACTGGACACTGAAGATGTCTACCGGATAGCGAATATGACGCCGCAGCGCCGGAGGCATGGTATCTAACGGTTTAAATAAGGTCGGGAAAATCTTGGTCCAGGTTTGAATAATGGGGTCATCGGGGTCTGCCACATAGAATGTCACATTGCCGTTATAGGCATCAATGACGACTTTAACCGAGTTGCGAATGTAGTTAAATGTATTGTCACCGGGGTCGGAATAGGGATAATGTTCGCTGGTCGTGTAGGCATCAATAATCCAGTACAGATAGGCTTGATCCGTTTCGGTTTCGCCACCCTGAGGATTCACCGTGACAATATACGGGTCGCGATCATAGTATAAGAACGGCGCGATCGCTCGAATCCGTTGGTTGATGTTGCGACGGAATAATACCTTGGTTTCTGGCGTAAAGTTGTCCGTAAACAGCATCTTCCAGTCTTTGAGATACTCGGCAAATAACACCCTGCGCCATAATGAACCAATCTGAACCCCCCCATTGCCATCGTAGGTATTGTAGACATTATCCTCACCACTGGGATAATCAAATTCCCGCACGTTGGTGGGAGTCATCACATAATTTTCCGTGAGTTGTCCGTAGTAAATTCGGGGTGCGCCAATGGGAATACTTTCGCGAATTAGTTGGCTAGACGTGGATAAATCGCCGCCTCTCCCTGGTGCCGTACCTGTACCAATATCTTTCACAAAATAGTTAGGCAATCCGCCACCACCCACCCGATTCACAGGACTCATGGTAAAGCCATAACCGTGGGTGTAGACTAAGTGTTGGTTGACCCAAGTTTGGGCTTGATCGGGAACCGATTCGTAGGATAATTCTCTGGGTGCAATAATCACCTGTTGCTTTTCAATGGTGAAACCGGGTGCGGGTATGTCGAGGGAAATGTCTGTGTCTTCTGCTTCTCGTTCATTGCTCTCTTCTGCCGCAAAGGACGGGGAAACACCAGTAGCTTCTAAGGGGAGCCTGTAGCGGTCAATATCAGCATCTGGAAATTCGTAGTAGAGACGGATACGTTGCAACTGACGATTGGTTTGCAGAATCGGACGAACATCCCAGAGGCGGATATTGCGAATCGTCAACACATTTTCATCTAAATTATCACTGGTGAGTTCGCCTTCGGGATTAAAGATTTCCACATTAATACTATCCAGGTCAAAGGCGGCTCGACTCAGTTTGATACTGCGTTCAATATAGGGGCGTTCGCGTTCCAATTCATTCGGCTGTACACCAAACCGTTGCACGGTTGCGGGAATTAGCCATCCGGCGATCGCGACCATCATCACATACAATCCTAGTAGGGTCAGCGTTCCCTTGCCACTCTTTTGTAGCAACTTAAACCCGATTATCGGTCTGAGGAGTAAAAATAGAGCAATTCCTAGGGCAACAATGCTCAATCCTGTATTAATCGGTAACTGTGCCTTAACATCGGTATAGCTAGCACCATAAGTAACACCACGAGTGGAATACAATAAGTCATAGCGCGATAACCAATAATGGAATGCCACCGTCGCCATTGCCAAGGAACCCAACCCATATAAATGATAGAGTTGATGGAGAGAAAATCCCGGAAACTTGCCGTGAGACAGGCTACCGCCAGACACTAAATAGGTTAAGGTGACAGCAATTAAACCAAATAGAAACAATCCTCCCAACCAAAAATCTAACAGTTGTAAGACGGGAAGTTTAAAGACGTAGAAACTAATATCTGTACCAAATAAAGGGTCGTTCGCGTTAAACGCCGTGGGTTGGAAATACTGTAAAACTCTGCCCCATTGTCCCGATACCACTAAGGCAAAAACTACCGAAAAAGCAACCGCCATCACCGATAACCAGAACTGGGAATTAATCACCAGTGCGATGACAATAGTCACTAAAGTAATTAGTTTGAGCAGTTGTCCCAGCAACTGTAGCCATACGTCTTGTAGGGAACCCCAATCAAAGGCAGAGGGTAAAGGTGGTGTGACACTGGGCAAATTAAAATCAGGTTGCCAAAAGTCAATCGCTGCTGTACCGTAGTGCAACAGCATTATCCCCACCAAGACGTAAAGGCAGAGCACAATAGGCAAGAGTAATCGTAACCTCAGCGCCAAAGAACCCCTTTGCAGGTTGAAGGGGGTGGAATCTTGTGCAGGAGTTTTGGGTATCGTCGGGTTAAGTTGGGTCGTTCCCGGAGGTATCCGACTGGGATTGACAGCCTGCTTAACCAGGGTGGCGGGATACTTTAGCCGATTAGCGAGAAATAAGTTGCTGAGGAGGAATCCAGCCGATAAGCAGCCCACAAACGCCCACAAACCAAGCTGAGTCCGCAAGCGTAACCAGAACGCTGACAAATAGTCAAGCTCAATGAACCAGAAAATTTCCGCAACTAGGTGAGCCAGCAAATCCCAGACTAGCCACAACCCCAACAGCAGGATGATAACTTTAAAAATGTGGTTCCCGAAGCGTTTAAACATATTGCTACAGAGCGGCGATAATATAAGTTATAGTAGTGTCTTGCTTAATCCGCAATGCGAAAAATACCTTCTTTTGCTTCAGCCAGTAGAGACGCGCCATGGCGCGTCTCTACGACGCTATTGAAACGGCAAACGCCGTGCGACTTTCCGCGATCGCGAAGCGTGTTCGTAGAACGTATCGCTCTTCGTGTGCTCTTCACGTATCGCACGCCGACCCAAAACCTTGTGACCCTTGCTGGGTGATGCTTTGGGGGGAGCATTTAAGGATTAAAGATAACCAACAGACTCGCGGTGAGTCACCCAGATGATTATCATTCTCATTCACGTATTCCTTCTCAATAAACCTGTCAATAAGCTCTCATCTTTTCAAGGCTTGAAGGGGGAAATGCTTGGACTGCCAAGATGAAAGAGCTGCTTGTCACCCCTTCAGGTTCCAGCTACAAATGGTTAGCCAACAAAATGATGATAATACGAAAAGCTACAGAAGCTGACATTCCTAACATCATAGCAATTGATCATATTGCAGTTGAAGAGGATGATCGAAAACAGCATATAAAAAAATGGGTGCTAGAGGGGAATACGGTAATTGCATTAGATGATGCCGATTTAATTGGTTACGCTGTGCTTGAATACACTTTCTTCTTCCAGGGATTTATCGCAATGTTGATGGTGAAACCGTCAAATCGAAGAAAAGGTGTTGGTACATCTCTAATCTCGCATTTAGAAAGAAATTGTAAAACAAGCAAGTTATTTACTTCAACGAATGAGTCCAATAAACCAATGCAAGAACTAATGGTGAAAATGGAATATCAACCGAGTGGGACTGTATATAATCTTGATGAAGGTGACCCAGAATTATTTTATTTCAAACTCCTTAAAAATGACTGCTAACAAATTTCTGAAGCCGAGGGCATTTAGGCCGCCGGTATCACCTAAAAATTTGTTTAACACGTAGTCCGTGGTAGCGTCAATACCTTGCTAGCCCCCTTACAAGGGTATGTATCATTCCAATAGGATATCCGAGATCGGATAGCGATGGAGCATGATTTTGACATCATGATACAGCAGAATCTTGTGGCAAACGGTACAACTACCATAAGTTTTGCTCAACTGTCAAGAAAAAGCCACTATTAATTCTATTGAGTCAAAAATAGCTAAAACCCTACCTGTCACAGGGATTCAATCTGGAGAAGAAAAATATTTTCAGTAACTTGTAATATCTAGCGTCATACAGGGAACACTTGCTAGAGTAAAGTCTAGACAGCAAAACAGAAAGGAAAACACCTCTGTATTCCGAGCAAATGGGCAAGCCAGAAATTAGGGATTGGTTTACAAGTCCCCTGTAAAAAGTCCTCCCACAAAAGCCGTGGGTGGCGTAACCAAGCGAAATGGTATCTACTGAGTTGCCTAAATACCCGTAAGTCTTATGTCTGAATACACCGCCGCCAGCTTTGCCCCTGTACAAGGATTTATCGAAAAATCCCGCAAACTTCGAGATTTGTATGGATCTTCGCTAATCTTATCCTTTTTGAGTTTTAAACTGGTGCAAAAGGCAGAATGCTTAGGACTCACGGTAATTTCCCCAGGATTGCCCAATGTGGCGAAGGGAATGCCGAATCGGATTCTAGTTCGAGGGAAATTTGACCGCAATCTTGTCCAAAATACTCTCCTAAAAGAATGGCAGACTATTCTAAAGATTTGCCGAGTGTGGATAGAAGATAACTTGGGTATCCCCAAAAACCAGTATTGTTGGTCACAAACTCAAGGAAAAACAGGACAAAGCAAAGGGGAATGGGAACGCTGGGAAAGTTACACTTGGGAAGTCTTTTGGGGATATGGGGACTCGGTTCAAGCCGCCATGGATGACTTGGAAACTCGCAAACTGAGGCGGGATTGGATTGCCATAAACTGGGTGGGCTCCAGTTCCAGTTTAACCGGAACCGATGCGATCGCGTGGCATCAGTTGGGTAAGCTAGACTCTAATCCTGGTCGTTTACTCAGCCAATCGGAACAAGAGGAGATGGAACTATTTTATCGTCGCTTGTCGTGGCTGTTGGATAACCCCGATGAACGAGTCGGACAACCAAGTTTGTCTCTGGAAGAG
This sequence comes from Coleofasciculus sp. C1-SOL-03, assembly GCF_040220555.1. Taxonomy (NCBI): domain Bacteria; kingdom Bacillati; phylum Cyanobacteriota; class Cyanophyceae; order Coleofasciculales; family Coleofasciculaceae; genus Coleofasciculus; species Coleofasciculus sp. C1-SOL-03. Next base: position 7,917 of record NZ_JAVJUO010000193.1, on the reverse strand, counting down.
TTGAGAAAAAAGCAATCTCTACCTGATCAGAATCGCCAATATTTTGAGCAAATTGGCAGGTATGTTGCGCCGAATGAACGCCTGAGTATTCCGGAACTGGTTAAGCGTTTAGTTACCTACGACGTGATTGCTGATCACATTGGTATCGATAGACTCAAAGCCAAAGATGATGACCCAGAATTTAAAGATATTATCCGGGAACCGGGATATTGGACTGCTTGGTTTATGGGGGATGGTGATAAAGTTGGGGATAAGTTGAAAGTCCTGGCGAGTCGCCATGATCATGATCCCCAGCAGCGAGACAAGGAACTCAAACATTTTACCGATTTAATTCGGGAATGGGGACAGGAGTTTCAGAGAAAGCCAGACTTATTTCCCCAGGGAAAAGGACGGGTCATCTATGCGGGTGGGGATGACTTCCTCGGCGTATTGTACAGTAACGAAACCCAATCATCAGAAACACCGGAGAAGCTAAAACCGATAGAGGCGTTGCAGTGGTTATTAGCCTTAGAATCCCACTGGGAAAACCAGCAACAGCAGATTAAACAAGACCTAAATCTGGATTTTACCTATAGTGTTGGCTTTGTTTGGGCAGGACATCAAGTTCCCCAACGGGATATTTTACAGCATTGTCGAGACGCTGAAAAACGGGCAAAGAATCAAGGACGCGATCGCGTAACGATTCGGGTGGTTTTTAATAGTGGTCAATCTGTCCAATGGACTTGTCCCTGGGAGTATTTACCTATTATCACCCAGTACCGCGATCGCGACGGCAAATCCTGGGGAGAGGAACCCAATTGGAACCATATTTATAGTGATTGGGCGCAGTTAAAAGCCCGTCATGGAATTCGCTTAAAGGAAATGCAGGGAATGCCGATTCGGAAAAATGTCGCCTTGGCGATTTTTGACCTGTATTTTAATCAGGCGGGGGAAACCTTCAGCCAGGAGAATAAATGGAGTGATATTGCTGGCGATAACACCAATATCGTCATCGTAAATTGGATTAACGACTTGATTCAAGTGGGGTGGCAATTATGTCGGACAAGTACTTCAAATACTTAATCGCCGTCAAGCCATTAGGCTTCATGTATGGCAGTGCTGGTGCCTTTTTATCACCAGAGAACCTCGTCGGGCGATCGGGAACAAAGTTTCCACCGGATGCGGCGGCGATGGCGGGATTATTTTTTCATGCCAATCGCGAACATCAGTTTACCAATCATAAATATTTAAGCAATAATCTGGTTGTCGCGGGTGCTTTTTGGGCAAAACGGGATAAACCCAAAACCTTTTATGTGCCGATTCCTTGGCATAAAGTCGTCGCCGAAGAAGAGGACGATGAATGGTATTTTGTCAAGAAAAAAGTTGCACCATCAGCAGCCAGTGACACCGATAAAACCAACTGGATTCTGGGTCAGCATCGATGGCATCGGGATAAAAAAGACCTCAATCCCGATTATACCTGGCAATCGATTTATAGCTGGAACTTACCCGCCTCTGAACTTAGAGAACGTGTTGAGACAGCCCCCTGGGAGTTTATCCCGTTTTTACATCCTAAATTGAAACAGCAAGAACGTCACGTTGTTAACCAAGATGGACTCTTCTTAGAAAATGCCGTACAACTGAATCAAAACTATTGCTTAGTCTACCTAGCAAACTATGAACTTCCTAGCGGCTGGTATCGGTTTGGCGGGGAAGGACATTTAGTCGATATTCAGACGCATTCTCTCTCAGAAAACCACCGCATCAATAAACTCTTGCGCCAAAAGATTCACCATGCTTTTGCCCTCATTACTCCCGGCGTTTGGGGTTCCAACAAACTCTCCTATCGGTATCCCCACCATCCCAGTTTTTCCCATCAGGGACTAAAAATGCTCACCGATAGACCCATTCCTTACCGTTATCGTATCGGTGAATCCCAACCAGAAGATGCTGAGAAACAGGACTATGATCCGAGTAAAACGGGACGCTTAAGTCGGGGACGCTACGCCGTTCCCCCTGGAAGTGTTTACGTGTTCAAACATCCTCTCAATCTGACTTGGTGGGATTTTCCTGATGAATGGTTCCCTAAAGAAGGATTTTCCCTCAAGCATTTAGGATGTGGCTTATGTTTACCCATTGATATCAAAGGATTACCCCCATGTACCACAAAGGCTACGGCATAATTAAAACCCTCGCCCCCCTCCATGTTGGCGCAACGGCTGGCGAAGAAACGGGGAATTTAAATCTAATTTTTCGGGATCAATTTACCCAAACCGGAATCATTCCTGGAAGTTCTATGCGGGGACGGTTTCGGGCAGATATGCGACTCAAACGCCAAGATTGGTTAGAGTCACACCTAAAGGCGGTGAATGTGGAGATTCCTGATGCCGAGGTGTCAGAAATTGAAGTAAAAATTAATGGCATCACCAAGATAATTCCGCGATTAGTCTGGTTAGAACAACAGGCGCAGGCAAACAACCTGACAGTTCCTAATTCAATTAATGATAATTACTGGTATGGACAAACCGTACAGGGAGGAGACGATAATAGCACCACGGAAGCCTTGGTTAAATTTGAATACGCCTCCCTCGTCTGGTTACCTGTATTTTGTCCGGGTCAACCTGTGGTTTGGGTGACTTGTCCCTGGTTACTCAGACGATATCAAGACATCACCAATATTGATGCCGATGTTCCCGAACCGTACACCGCCGGGAAAGGGTTAGAAGGGAGACCAATGGCAGGACGTGGTAAAATTCTCTTCTTTAATTTAGGCTTCGTTGAGTTAGAACATGACGAGGATTTATCACCTTGGATTCCACCGGGAAGCCAGTTAGATAAAAACAAAATAGTTGTCCTCAGTGATAACGATATTGCCATGGTGCATGATATGGCATTATATCGTCAAAGTCGGGTAAAATTATTAGATGAGATGAAAAAAGTTGAGAATTTTTTCAATGTAGAAGCCTTACCCGAAGCCAGCGTCTTAGTCTTTCCCATCGCCCAGAAGAAAACCGGGTGGAAACCCTTTGAGGAGAAGGCATCCTTAGAATTATATTTTGGCGGATTAGAATCAATCGGATTTGGTCGGTGTCAGGTATTAATTCAGGATTAACCTCCCGTAGGGGCGACCCGCTGCACTAATGAAAAACACTATTTATTCAATTGACTCGGGTCGCCCTTTACCCAACCCACTATATCCTTCCCAATCGACCAATGAACCATGAATAAGCAACAATCAACAATTTAGGAATTAACCATGGCTTGGCAATCTTACGAACTGGATCACATCGCCCAAAAATTAGTCCTAGACGCCCGAATACGCGACCCTCAATCCCTGAATCAATCCCATAAAATGCGGCTAGCAGTAGCCTATGGATTAGAACGATTTTGGGGTGAACATTTGCGACTGCAAGGGAAAGAAGACAGCAAATCTCAATATTGGAAAGACACATGGGATGCACTACACAACCTGATGAAAAAAGCCGGAGTTATCATTCCTAATGACCCCATAAATCCTAACCAAATAGACGACATTAAAGCCATGTCCGAGAAATTATGGCAACTATCTATTGAGGATCAACGAGTCGCGATCGCGGTTTTAACCCAACTCTGTGATTGCATTGTCTGGTGGACACAACGATACAAAATTGGCAAGTAAATTGATGATAATTTATCCGTCCACCAATTATCAATCGTAGGGTGCCGTAGGGTGCGTTAGCGAAGCGTAACGCACCATGGATAAATTACCTAAATTTAAACCGGAAAACCAGGGTATGTAGGGGCGACCCGCCGCACACAATTGACAACACCCAACCTTAAATTAACCCGGGTCGCCCCCCGCCAACATTTAGACCAGGGCGAGTCGAGAAGCGTTAATTCTCTTCCCCCCTATTGATGCAGCGACTCGCCCCTACCCAATTCACCTGATAAATAATGATAAACTTGTAGAATAAACCGCACATTTTTAGAACGCAGATCAATGCGCCCCGACGATTTCTCTCATCAGGTAAAACGCCACTGAACCGAATCATGACCCCCATCCCCAACGCCTACAAAAAAGTCCCAATGATGTTCCGCGCCCAAATCCTGGGACGCAGCCAACTCCACTACATTGACCCCCAGAAGAAAAAAGACGGGGAAAAACAAGATGTCCAATATTGGGCAGAAGAATGGATTGAAAAAGCCGAATTTATTCCCCTCACCAATCAAGACGACAGTCAAAACGACACTTACCAAACCCAAACCTATCAAATTCGCTGGCGATTCGTCACCAATGGTGGACAAGATGATGGTATGATTCGCCCCGTTATCGGTGGTTATGGCATTCCCTTTTATCCCGGTAGTAGCATGAAAGGGGCATTCCGCCAAGCCTGTGAACAAGCGGAACAAGCTGGAATCATTCCCCCGAATCACTGTAATATTTACTGTGGCGATGAAACCAATGTCACCCCAGGAATTCTCCGCTTTCAAGGCGCTTATCCAATTAATGATTGGACAGAAAACTTAGTCGATTTAGTCCATCCTCAAGCAGGATGGCAAGTCAAAATTCAGAATACCAAGGGGAAGAATCAATTAAAAGGTGAAAGTGCTTATGCTTTGGTGTCTTTGGCTAAACCTACCTTACGATTTGGCATCTCTAGTATTAAACCTCTCTCTGCCGAACAATGGCAAGAAATCTGGCAGATTTGGCAATACGCGATCGCGGCGGGTTTAGGAATCCGAGTCAGTGCTGGATATGGACAGATTGAGACAGATTCAACTTCAATTTTATATCAGGTTCGGGTCAAGGGACAAGGACAAGCGGCTAAATTAATTGATGACACCGGAGAATTTCGTCCCAACATCTTTCGCGCCAGTTTACGGGGTCATGCGTTACGCCTATTTGGGGGCTTAACCGATGCCCAAACAGCGGAAGAATTAGTGGAACAACTGTTTGGTGGCGTGCGAGGAAATGGAACCGTGGGACTCTTAAAATTAGGATTTAAAACCGGGGAGTTACGGTTAGGGACGTTTGGTCAAAATGGGTATGAACAGCCCACCTATAACGTGGAAGGAGATATGATTTGGTCATTAACTCGCCCCCTCCCTGATGATCAACACGTCGCCTTACAAAACCTAGTCACGGATTTAATCTGGTTTGCCATGGTATTTGGTGGATTTGGTAAATCTTGGCGACGGGCAGATCATCGCTTATTTTATCCCGATGATGAGTATGAAAAGTTAATTGGTTGTCATTGGCAATGGGCAGGAGAGATTGACCGCAAAAATGCCTTTCGGATTTGGCATCCGACTAAAGTTAGCAAATTTATTAATTCTGTCTTAGACACGGCGAAAACCTGGATGGAATTACAAGGAAATCCCCCCAACCCTGATCATCATGCCAATTGGCGAGAATCCTGGCATCCCTCTCGCGTCCAGGTGTGGGGACGATTGGCAAAAAATCGGGATGAATGTGTGGCGATTGATTGGTTACATAAACCTTATCAACAAGGCATTCTTCGCGGCGAACCGGACAAAAGTATTAAGCGGACATCGGTAACCGGAGAACTGGGTCAAATTGGTCGCTTATGGCATCGAATGTATCCGCCGAAACTACTCTGGATTAAGAAAGAGGGAAAACTTCAACGGAAATCGACGAATCGGTTTATTGAGTTGTTAACCCTGTTTCCGGATCAGTCACCGGAATTCCAGGAGTTTGTCGAGTTTCTTCAGCAAAAGCCAGATGGATTTGAATTACTGTGGGGAGGACAATAATTATGGCGATTTGGATAGTTACCATTGGCAGTAGTGATGTGCAATTAGACAGCGACAACATCAGTCGCCAAAAAGGACGAAGGGAAAACCAGCGCAGTGATAAGGTGTGGAATAATTGGTATGAGGATGAGATTCTCGACGAATGCCATGGTATTGAATTTGAACCCAAGCAAATTTATAAAGATAAGACTGTGCCTTATCGAATCGAACCGAGGGTATTGGGAATGGTTTATCAGTATCATTCCCCCCAAATACAGGAACAGATTTGGTCGTATTTAACCTTTCCTCTGTTGGATACATTTGTGGAACGGTTAAAAGCAGAAACGGATCAGTTAGATAAAATTATCGTCCTGTTAACGGATCAATCCCAGATTTTTGCCGATTACCCAACCCAGCGCAAACCCGCCTGTCCATATTGGCAGGATACCCGTCAATTGCAGCCCATTGTAGCCCGATATTTTCAGACGGAGGACAAGTTTCCCCAAACTCCCTGTGAATGGATTTACCTAGCGCCGCAATCTAGTGATCCAGGATTAGCTGAATGGGATTATGTTCTAGATTTGGTACGAAACGAATTAGATTCTCTCCCCTTTACGGCGAACCCCAATCAGGCGACGAGTCAAACGGTTTATGTCAGTCACCAAGCCAGTACCCCAGCTATTTCTTCAGCCGTTCAATTTATGAGTCTCGCCCGATTTGGCAAACGGGTGCAATTTTTAGTCAGTAATGAATATAACCTAGAACGTCGGGCGAATGTTATTGGTAACTCCCAATATCTGCGGGGAATTCAGGTACAACAGGTGAAGGGATTAATTCAATCTGGGACTCCTGGTGCGGCGTTACACTTGTTAGAATTCGCGGAACTTAAGGGAAGTTTAGAGGCGTCGGTGGTTGTTGAGTTGGAAAAACTGGTGGATTTTTTCAATCTGAATCGTTCCCTAACAGATAAGTCAAATGAATTTGACGTTCAAGCAGCGACGGCGCGAATTATTGATGGGATTGCGTTGATTGAACGATTATTTGAGCAAGAGAATTATCTGCCCGGAATTGCGCTATTGGCGGCGGCGCAAGAGACGTTTTTGCGGTGTGCGATTACCACGGAGATTAAGGGGCGTTCAGTTTCGTTATCGATTAATGGAACTCAGCAAAGTTTTCCGGCGGCGGATTTAATTCAATGGTTAAGGAGAGGGTTACAGTTTGTTCCTGATCATGAATTGGAACAATGCTGGTCAGTATCAGGTGCTAATAAAAAAGACATCAATAAAACCATCAAGAGGCTCAAACTAGAAACGTTAGAGCAATTGCAGTTTCCGGTAACTGACCAAAGATTCGACGGAAAATTCGGGAAAGACCCCAACAAAATCAAAGACAATGAATTTATGCTCAAATGGCTGTGTCATCTCCGATCAGATTTTCAGCCGTGGAAGGTATTGCACTGGTCATGTATTCAGAAGAATGAAGCTGGAGAATATGAGGATGATATCCGTAACAAATTGATGCATAATTTGCAAGGCATGAAGCCGGAAGATGTGGTCAAGTATTTATTAGGGAATCAAGAGAGGACTATATCGGTTATCCAGGCGTATCAGACTGAGGTAAAACCGCAATTTATAGCCGCAATTCGTCTGTGTGGTTTGCCGTTTACTGAACCGAAGTTGGCGGAGAGGTTGCAAGGTCTGGCGGATGGGATTCGGATTCAATCAACTTATGATAAGTAATTTATTTTCTCTGGGCAAATTGTCAGTTATTTTCCCGATTAAATAGTTACTGAATTCGATGAACCGATTACTGGACTGGTGTTCTAGGGAGACTTCAGATCAACGATACCGTGCCGCAACTGCTTGTGCGGCTTGGCGATGCTTTTCCACTAAATCGGGTGGGGAGAGGACTTGAGCGCATCCCATATAACGGTAGACCCAGCGACTGAACTCGTGGAAGGAACGCGGGGGAAGCTTGATCATGTAATCGACGTGAATATATTCACCGTTGCTATCTTTCTTGGCACGAAGTTTTTGATGGGGGTGGCGACATTCACCTTCTAAATTGACGCTCCCTCACTGAAAGTGAGGGATTCTGCGGACAGAGTTAAGTTGTGGCAACTTCCACAATCTAACTCTCGCTACGGTTGTCAAAGACCGTCTACCCAGTCGGTTTAGGTCAATACCTAACTTCCTGGCTACTTTT
>NZ_JAVJUO010000192.1:0-17763 GCF_040220555.1 Coleofasciculus sp. C1-SOL-03 | reverse complement strand
AATCCGACGACTGGGATAAATGACCACAACCCGCCATTGATGGGTCGGTTTGTATTGCTTCAGAAAGATGAACAGTTCCGTAAATACACGATAATAGAAGTTCTCATCGGGTTGAAACTGAACCTCGACCACATAAAAGGGGTCGTTTGATTGTTCATTTTTGGGCAGAAACAACCCATCGAGTCGAAATGACAGTTCCTTAATTTCACGGGATGTGAATTCATAGGTCTCAGCTTGTTCTGGGGATTGGTTGAGCAGTTCAAAGAAGATACTGGGGAACCCTTTAAACAAGCGATAAAAAATGGTGTCAGTTTTCACGCACTCCTTGGGCTTTCTCTCACACAGTTGACAACTGATACTGTGTCACCCCAGAGGCGGAAAATTCCTATCACGAATATATTGACAAATTAAACAAATCATGAATTGAATAGGGCAGACGACCTGATCACACCTAACCCCCCAGCCCTCTTCCCTTTTAGATCCCCCTCTTCCCCACTCACATTTTGTTGTTTCACCACATCGGCTAATAATTCCCATTCATCATCAGTAATTGCCGAGACTAAACGATCCCGATAGTTGCGAATCGCACGTTCTATTGTATTTCGCGATAAGGGTGTATCTTCTTCTTGGAGACAGGTATAAATTATCCCCAATAAGTTTCGCACATGACCGCCACTCATTCGACATAATCGATCTAAGGTTTCTGGACTATCAAATACCTGTGTAACTAAATCGAGTCGCGCTTCAGGTTCTATCTGTGGAAACGCCCTAGCTAATACCAATTGCCGAAATAAAGCCATCCCTGCTTGATTATCTTTACCATCGCGCGATCGCACTGATACCATGGGTAAGACTCTCGGCGCTACCCCACCACCAAATCGATTCGTTAAAGCCTGATAATCATTGGAGAACATTAACGTTAAAGGAATAGTATACACGAGATGACAATTCAGCCGACGTAACTGTTCACCGCGATCTACAAATAAGTATTCCGGTTGCGTGCGTCCACCATCATTCCGTCGATCTTCCACCCGATCCAAATTATCAACAATTACCACTAATCCTTTTTTTCCTTGGCGTTGCAACGCTTGATTCGCCCGTGCCAAAATTTCTTCGTTTAACGACTCTAAAATTCCACTGGTGCGCGGTTCTAGATACTGACGTAAACGACTTCGTAAACTAGGGCTTGCTTTCGTTTTAGCGGTAATTTTGCCCAATTTCATCGGTAAGGGCAAATTTGCTTCGGCAGATAATTCCAGTGGTGTCTGCAAAAAATCAACCATTTCTTGCCAGCGATCGGCAAAATACCTCGGTCTAAGCTGAATTCCTACTTCTGCCAAGCTGTCCGTCACCTGACGGATAATTGCCAATAAAATATCACTAATATCCACATCTGCCATATCCAAGTCTTGAGTAGACTCAAAATAGACAACGTGAAAACCTTGTGCCTCTAAGTCGGCTTGTAAGCGACGTAACTCCGTAGATTTACCACAGCCAATATGTCCTGTAAATAACTGACAAGTCGGTTGATCAAGACGCGAACGTAAACTAATCGTTCGTGCCAATGCCTCAATAATCTTACCGCCCCGAACTGAGGCAAAATCAATATAATACTGCCGATCTTCAGGATTCGCGATCGCGAGGGTTTTACTCGGATCGCAGGCGTCAAAGAATCTCAAAAAATCTAATTCCATAAGGGATTAAATTAAAGACTTAAACAAGGAAAACTAACCGAATGAAGGGCTAAAGCCCTGACTACGAACTACGAACTACGAACTACGATAGTCCTGACCAAAATTGATTAGGGTTTGTCGATAAAACTCTGGCATTCCGGTATCAAAATATTGTCCTTTGACCCAATATCCCATCAATCCCTCCTCTTGACGTAATGTATCCAGACAAGTGGTTAACTGAAATTCACCCTTATAGCGCTGATTCTGATGAATACTGTCAGCCAGAATCTCAAAGATTTTCGGCTTGAGGACATACATGCCAAAAATCCCTAAAAACTTATCCTCCGCCATCCCTGCAACACGTAAGTGCGATCGCGCATAGTCCAGATCTGGTTTTTCACAGACTTGTGTCACCGTTAAAATAGAATTCATCTTCTGCCAAACCCCAGTCACACAACCCGCTTTATGGATAATCTCAGCAGACATTTCTGTCAAACCAATCACACTTTGACCCGTTTTTTCATAAATTTCTAGCACCTGACGAGTACAGGGAATCTCGGTATCGGAGGTATAAACATGATCGCCAAGTAACAGTAAAAAAGGCTCTTGATTCACCCAATCTTTGGCACAGAATACTGCATGACCATAGCCTTCTTGCTCATCCTGGGTTAAAATAGTAATCCGCTCTCCTAAGTCTTGCAGATACTGACAATAGTCCTGATTGGCATCAGAGAGTTTATCCAAAAGTGCCTGTTTCGGGGGAGTTTTAAAGAACGCCTCAAAAATGGCGCGATCGCTCGGTTGTACCACAATCCCAATTTCTTCGATACCACCCCGCCTTGCTTCCTCCACAATCGCCAAAATTACTGGCTTCGTCCGACCATCGCGATCAATAATTGGAAATAGTTCTTTTTTCACCACCTTTGTCGCCGGAAACAGGCGAGTCCCAAATCCGGCGGCGGGAATTACGGCTTTACGAACAATAGGGTTAGACATGATCTAAATTATTAATTGTGAGTCAATAAGCTGTTCGGCATTTAAACCTTAATGTCAATAATGGCTCTCATCCTTGTAGTGCGAGCATCTTGCTCGCTACTAATACCCAATTTAAATGCATGACAGCTTATCAGACAATTTATTTAATTTAAAAAGTTAGCTTAAAAGTTTACGATGCCATTAACCACCACAAACACACTCAAAGAATGGGCAGTTGCCGTTGATGCCTTAGAACAGGGCAAAACAATTATGTTACTGCGGAAAGGCGGCATTCGGGAAGAAAACAATCGCTTTCACGTCGCTTACAACCCAGTTTTACTTTATCCAACCTACGAACATCAACAGCCTCATTTACTCAAACCCGATTATGCCTCTCAAGTCACCCCTGTCGCCTCCGGTTGGCATCCGCAAACGGTACGGATTGGCAGTTGGGCAAATATTACCGATATTTTTCAAGTCAGCACTCAGGACGCCGTAGACGCCCTGCTACCCTACCATATCTGGAATGAACAATTTGCCAGTGGGCGGTTTAAATGGAAGCCGCGTCAACCCCTCTATGTTCTCTTACTGCGAACCTACAAGCTACCCTCGGTTCACCCTATACCCTATCGGACTGAATACGGCGGCTGTCGTTCCTGGATTGATTTAGCTGAACCCATTTCTCTAGACGATGCTGTACCTGTTATGAATGATGCCGACTACAACCAGCAAACGGCGCAAATCCGTCAGCTTCTGGAGACGATTGAGAAAGTAGGTTGGCAAAATAAACGTCAACACTATTAAGTTCTGGAAATTGCCCTCATATTATGCCCATTGCCCATTGCCCATTGCCCATTGCCCATTGCCCATTGCCCATTGCCCATTGCCTATTGCCTATTGCCTATTGCCTATTACCTCTCCCCACCACAATACTTATTCAGCCCTAATTAATTGCTGAATTTGTTCTGGGGTGATTTGCTCGACATTGCTAAACACTTGAGCCGCCCCTGCTTGTTTTAAGGTTTGCGTATAAGCGTCCCGGCGTTCTGCTGTTTCCTGAACGTGAGGCGGGAGTACCCCAACACCAACCCAGGTTCGGTCTGGATCAAGGGTTTTGGCGGCTTTAACCGTATACATATCCGCTACAGTATCTCCCACATAGAGTGTGGGTAAGGGTTGTTCAATCTGGTGCTGTTGCTGAAGCTTGTTTATGACTGCCAATAATCCTGTCGGATCAGGTTTACCCGGTGCATCTTCCATCGCTACGAGTACGGGGGCTGACAAACCGAGGCGTTTTGACAAAGCATAAAGGGCTTCATTTCGCGTCGCCCCACTGAAAAAGCCCCATAAAATCCCGGCTGAGGTTAGATTGTCTAGATAGTTGGCATGGAGGAGTAAGGGTTCATCACAGATGTAGCCAGTCCAATGATTGGGATCAGCACCTCGGTAACGAGCATTAAAAAAGGTAATCAGGCTATCATAATCTAGGGCAACCTGCGATCGCGCCTGACCTTGCTGCTCAAAGTGGCGATAAATCAGTTCCCGTGAGGCGTCCCAATCGTTGTTCCATAACCCTTCGGACTTGAGGTGATCAATCTCGGCTGAAGCGGGGCGATACATGCCGTCGGTAAACTGCTCCACGGTATCCGCGATCGCTCTCCGGTAAGAGCCGCTCACATCCCGGATGACACCATCAATATCGAAAACGGCGATCGCGAATCTAGACCCTGATTTTGTCCTTGATTCTAAATTTTTCAATGTAAAATGATTGATTGTACATTAAGTATAAGATACCTGATCTATTCTTGGAGGTTTGTTTGTCTAAATTTATCTTAAAAGTTCTCTGGTTAGAAGAGAATGTGGCACTCGCCGTCGATCAAGTCGTGGGTAAAGGAACTAGCCCCCTGACATCCTACTTTTTCTGGCCCCGCAATGATGCGTGGGAACAAATCAAAAACGAACTGGAAGCCAAACATTGGATTAACGACACTGATCGCATTGAATTGCTCAACAAAGCCACTGAAGTGATTAACTACTGGCAAGAAGAAGGTAAAAATCGTCCCATGAATGAAGCTCAGGCAAAATTTCCCGAAGTCACCTTTACAGGCAGTGCCTAGTGGATGAAGCGGAGCTGGGGGAGCAATGTAGAGACGTGCCATGGCACGTCTGGAAGCTGGGGGATCTCAAAACTCTACCTTACCTATTGCCCATTGCCCATTGCCCATTGCCTCTCCCCACCACAAGACTTATTCAGCAGCCCCTAATTATGGGTATTCAACCGGGCATGATATGACTTCTGCCGCCTGCCTTCTCCTATACACCTTCTAAAAGAGCTATCCAGCTAACTAACGCCTGGATAGCTCCTTTGTGTTTCAAGGGCAATGCTCTATCCCATCAAACCATACCACCCGCTGCTTGAAAGCGTGCCCTTGCTCTCTTAAAAGCTTGCGTGGCTTGGATTTTTTCTTGGCGATTATCACTGGTTTCGACTTGGTTGAGACGCTCTTGGGCTTGAGAGAAAGCCTCTCGTGCGGCTTCCTTATCAATCATCTCTCCCTGTTCCGCCCCATTCACCAGAATGGTGACTTCATCATTTTCAACTTCGGCAAATCCGCCCATCAGGGCAATGGGTATCCAGTCTTTCCCTGGACGAACTCGCATCACCCCAATATCCAGTGCTGATAATAGGGGGGCGTGACCCGTCAAGATACCCAGTTGACCCGTCGTACTGGGCAAAATTACTTCTTCAGCATCAGAATCCCAGACAATCTTGTCGGGAGAAACAACTCGAACAGTTAAGCTCATAATCTGTTAGTAGTCTTTTGTCATAGTCAAGGGAGCGCTAATCAAGCTATCTTATTAGTCATTAGTCACTCGCTTAGAAAAGCGTCATGACTAATGACTCAGCTACTCAGAAGGGATTACCCTTTCATTTTCTCCGCTTTTGCGATCGCTTGATCAATATCACCGACCAGGTAGAATGCCTGTTCGGGCAGATCATCCAATTCCCCATTCAGAATCATTTGGAATCCCTTGATGGTTTTGTCAAGAGAAACGTACTGACCGGGCAATCCTGTAAAGACTTCCGCCACAAAGAAGGGCTGAGATAAGAAGCGCTCGATCTTCCGCGCCCGCGCCACCGTCAGACGGTCGTCTTCGGACAATTCATCTAAGCCCAGAATCGCAATAATATCCTGGAGTTCCTTATAGCGCTGTAGAGTTGACTGAACCGCACGCGCTGTTTGGTAATGTTCTTCACCCACAATACTGGGTTGAAGCATCGTTGATGTAGAATCTAGGGGGTCTACAGCCGGGTAGATTCCCTTAGAGGCTAAGGCACGAGAAAGTACCGTTGTCGCATCGAGGTGAGCGAAGGTAGTGGCTGGTGCGGGGTCGGTTAAGTCGTCAGCAGGAACGTAGACGGCTTGAATTGAGGTAATTGACCCTTCGGTGGTTGAGGTAATCCGCTCTTGTAGTTCACCCATTTCTGTACCCAATGTGGGCTGATATCCCACAGCTGAGGGCATCCGACCGAGGAGGGCGGATACTTCAGAACCCGCTTGCACAAACCGGAAGATGTTGTCGATGAATAGCAGCACGTCCTGCTTGTTGACATCACGGAAATGTTCCGCCATTGTCAGCGCCGCCAAACCCACACGCATCCGGGCGCCAGGGGGTTCGTTCATCTGACCGTAGACCAGCGCCACTTTAGATTGGCTCAGGTCTTCTTCGTTGATCACCTTTGACTCTTTAAATTCGTTATAAAGGTCGTTTCCTTCACGGGTGCGCTCGCCCACACCCCCAAATACGGATACACCCCCGTGGGCTTTGGCAATATTGTTGATCAGTTCTTGGATGATAACGGTTTTACCAACACCCGCTCCCCCAAACAAACCAACTTTACCTCCGCGACGGTAGGGCGCCAGCAAGTCTACAACTTTAATCCCGGTTTCAAAAATTGACGGTTTGGTTTCCAGTTCGGTTAGTTTGGGAGACGAACGGTGAATGGGAGAGCGTTCTTCGGTATTGACCGGACCCAATTCATCGACGGGTTCGCCTAATACATTAAAAATTCGTCCCAGAGTGGCACCGCCGACAGGAACACTAATCGCAGCCCCCGTGTCTACGGCTTCCATTCCTCGAACTAAGCCGTCTGTACCACTCATAGCAACGGCTCGGACTTGGTTATCACCGAGTAACTGCTGTACTTCGCAGGTTACGGCAACATCCTGTCCGGCTGCATTCTTGCCTTCGATTCTCAAAGCATTGTAAATCCGGGGCATTTTGCCGCCAGGAAACTCAACATCGACAACAGGTCCGATGATTTGAGTAATAACGCCGGTGTTTGTTTTTTCTGTGGTGGCTACCATGCTTGCGTCTATAGGTGATTGATGTTTCTTTACAAAGAGAGTTGATCGGTTGTGAGCTATTTCGCTAACCCCATCTAAATCTTGTGATTTTAGATGGGGACTGCGCTCAAATTTGTTCAATCAAAGCTGGCTCTGGCGAGTTCCCGCCTCAACGTTAGCCCAGTCAGCCGAAGGCTAATGCATCGGCGGGAGTCGTTGACATTTCCCGTAGTCGGGAATACGAGTCCTGTTTCATCCACCGCCGCTTACTGCCAAGGACAAGTAGCTTGGGATGACTCCCAATAAAACACTGGAATTCCTCCAGTAAGGGTTGCCAGACTTAATCCCGCTTCGCTAACGACGGTGTTATGACTCGGTACGTTCTGCTTGAGAGCCTAAGTACGTTAACAATACCGTTCTCTAGATTACCACTTATAGGCGATCGCAAACCTAGTAGCTCCTGAAGAATTAGATCATTCGGATTCAGTGTTTCTGGGATTGAGCTTGCTGTTTGCGTCTAATCATTGTCCGCACCCCTAAGGTTGCCACTCCCAGCAATCCGAGTACCCCGGATGGTTCTGGCACTTCCGTATGGTTGGGTTCATCACCTGGACTCTCATTCGGTTGAGGAGCTATTTGTGGCGGTTTTGTCCCCAGAGACTTGCCTTTAATGAAAACAGCAGAGTCAAAACTACCATCACCCCCATCTATGAGTTTGACCCTAAGAGTGTTCCGGGAATTTTGCTCAAGTAGTCCTTCAAAAGTCAATAACTTCGTAAAACCATCCAGCTTAGTATTGGCTACGTTAAGTTCTGCTGGATTATTCACATAGTCATCATGGTACAAATCTGGATTTTTGGGATGGGGAACCAGATTGTTAATCGTCACATCTTGCCCATCACTCAACTTGGCTAAGTTAGTCCCGTTAAGTAACATTTCAAAAGAGTCATTGAATTCAGTCCCGCCAAATTCGACAAATTCTTCCGAGCCAAAGATATATTGGAAAAATAACTTTTCTGCTGTATCGTCAACATCAAAGCTGAGTTCCAAGGTCATCTTATCCCCTTTCATCCCTATTTCCCTCTGTTCATAGGAAGGGCTTTGCGGATCAAAATCCGTACTCAAGTCGTTGGGGTCTCCCTCTGTATGCTCTAGTCCTCCATCTTCCTCGTTTTCTCCGGGTAAGTCTGCGACTCTACCCGTACTCAAAACGATGCCCTCACCCAGACCGAAGGGATCGTCGCTGAAGGTACCAAAGGCTTTATCGTTGACGTTTTGCAGATCATCATAAACTCTTAAATCAAAGTTACTCAATCCAGTTGTATCCCCTAACAAAGAATTTAGCAGTAAATCTGCCTGACTCGTTGGCGTGATATCAAATGCCATCGCTGGCAGTCCCCCAAAGCTCAGAAGAGCCGTTGTTGCAATAGTGGTCGTTGTTGTCTTGATTGGTAGAAGCCCCATCGTTTTTCCCTCCTTCAAGGAAAATAGTTGCACAGTTGTCTAGTCCATTTCAAGCTCTCTGGCTTGTCTTCACGCAAATAATACACTAATGTAAAGTTATGTTAAAGATCTAGATCTAGTTATAGATAGAGAGTTTTCTAATTATCCTCTATTTTACTATCTAAACAAAATAACTGAAGGTTTGCCTCTAACGTTGAGCAGAAACCCATGGGGATCAGAAATCAACAAAGATTGTAATCGGTTAGTATTTGCAGCCACTTGGTATGAGGAGGATGGATCAAGAAGGATGGTTCAGCACTCAAACCGTATGTTATAAAGACTTAATTTAGCACATTTCCGCCCAGAATAAGTATTTGCGCCAGGGTTCTGCTCCCCGACATCAAAACAAATTCGCCAATTTTCCCAAATCTCTTGACACATTCCCAGCCAAAACTGCTAATATAAGCAAGGTACACACATTGGGGTGTAGCCAAGCGGTAAGGCAGCGGGTTTTGGTCCCGCCATTCCCAGGTTCGAATCCTGGCACCCCAGTCGCATCTACCTGAATCCCATTTATCCAAAACCAAGCTTCGAGCAGTAAGAATAACTAAACTCAGCGGCTCTCGTCAGGGAGTCGCTGACTTGTAATTGACTGTAATAAACGATTCACGGAATTTTCACATAAACCGAGCCATTCTTCATCAACGCTTATCCCAAAAGCCTCTGTGGAACAGTTAAGCTACTAGGTAAGACGATATACATCGTTTACTCCCAAGTTGCAATTAGTGTATCTCACTTCTTATCCCGTTCTCAGTGGGTCGAGAATGGGATTTTCCATTATTGGGTGGTACCATCTTGATAAAGAAAAAGGAATAGAGTGTCGGGATCAATGACAACGGACAAAGGAGGCATAACCAAGAACCTGACCCAACTTTACAGAAACTTCATCGATTTTTTACATAAACTTCATCCTAGCTACACACAACTCCTGCCACTTAGGTAGATAATAAAAACATAGATGAAATCTTTTTCCCACCCTTGGACGAATCCCCTTTCGGGGATTTTTTTTTTGCAATATAACTTAACAAAACGTCAACCCAGAATCCCCTTTGCCGGATTCCCAAAAGCGATACCTGTAAGAGGGGGTGACGATTGTACTCACCCTCTGATTAATGAAAATCTCCGCTCAAGCCCTCTGTGTTGGATTACTATGTTCTGGAGGGTTAGCGTCGCCTGTCATTGCTCAAACTCCTGAGCCCCAAACCGATACGCCACTGTCACCAATTGAAGGAACTGCCACAGACTTGAGAGTCTTACCCCGTATAGGCGGTAACTTTACCAGCGAAGGCGCCGGCTATCAAGACCCATTTTTTAGTCTGGAAGGCTTTGTTCCGATTACTCAGAATCCCGGAAGTACCCTAACATTCCTAGAGGGACAATTGCGCCTGTTAACCGACTCCACGATGGGCGGAACGATTCTCCTGGGACAACGGTTTTACAATTCCACGCAAAACCGGATTCTGGGAGGCTACCTTTCCTACGATACCCGCGATACCGGAAATAGCGTGTTTCACCAAATTGGTGCAGGGTTTGAACGATTAGGGGATAATTGGGATTTGCGGGTGAATGCGTATTTGCCAGTGGGTGAACGCCGCCCAGAGGTGGATGAGTCGTTCTCCTTGCGTGGATTCGCACAGAATCATTTACTCCTCAATCATCGCCAGCGCTTTGAAGCAGCCATGGCGGGATTTGATATTGAAGCGGGAGGGCGGTTGTTGCGATTCGGGGAGGGAGATTTACGGGGATATGGGGGGGTTTATTATTACGGTGGGGAGGGAACTGATGGTGCGATTGGGATTCGAGGGCGATTGGAAGCGCGTCCTACCGATTATCTGAATCTGGGTTTATCGGTGCAAACTGACCAAATCTTTGATACTCGGATTGTCCTCAGTTTAGGCGCAACCTTTCCGGGAACCCGTCCCCGTGGGGTTGAATCCGGTAGCGCCTTGACACGGATGGGTGAATCGGTAGGACGTATCGCCACAATTATTGTCGATGAACAAACGGAAAATGAACAAGTTGCGGCGATAAACCCGAAAACAGGTCAACCTTGGCAGTTTCAGCATGTCAGGTTGGGGATGAGTACAGGAGAGGGTACATTTGAAACGCCGTTTGGTACAGTGCAGGATGCCTTGAGTGTGGCACAAGCTGATGAGATTGTCTATGTGCAAGTGGGTACGACGTCTGAGACAGAAGGCTTTCAGTTTGCGGATGGGGTGGCGGTACTCTCCGCAGGTGCAGTTCAACGCATTGATACCCAGCAACTGGGTAGGGTGCAGTTACCCTTATCGGGAAGCGGTGAGTTTCCCACAATTACGGGAACGGTGACGCTAGGAAATAATACTACCCTGACTGGGTTTGCGATCGCCAATGCCACGGGGAATGGTATCCAAGGTGCGGCTATTGAGAATGTGACGATTCAAGATAACCGTATCACCAACGCCACAGGACAAGGGATTAGCCTCATCGATGTCACTGGAACCAGTGCGATCGCTGGTAATGTTATCACAAATAGTGGTCAGCAGGGCGTTTTTATTCAAGCATCGGGAACCACCCAACAAGAACTCACCCTAGATAGTAATCAAATCAGTGACAGTGGTGGTCAAGGTGTTTTTATTCAAGCTTCTGGTGAGGTGCAACAGCAATTAACGGCAACCAATAATCAAATTCGTAATAGTGTTGGTCAAGGGGTTTATTTGACGGCGAATAATAATAGTCGCCAGACCTTTGATATCTTGAATACGAGCATTCGTAATACTGTTCTCGATGAAAATGGGGATGGGGGTCAAGGTCTTTTTCTACAAGCCAATGCCAGCGCCCAGCAAACCTTGACTCTGGAGACTTTAACTGTTACTGAAAGTGCAGGTCAAGGCATCTTTGTAGCAGCCAATGGTAACGAAAATGATCTGACGCAGCAATCTCTCCAAGAGTTTAACCTCAGCAACGCCACCGTTAGCGAAAGTACAGGACAAGGACTTTTTATCGCCGCTAATAATAACAGTGAGCAAACGTTTGATATTGATGCCAGTACCATTAACCAGACTCGCCTTGACAGTAATGGGGATGGCGGTCAAGGCGTCTTTATTCAGGGGAATCGCGTTGCTGTTCAAGATTTCACCCTCAACGAGACCACAGTCACAAATAGCGCTGGACAAGGTATTTTAATTGCTACGAATGGTGATGAAAAGGACTTAACGGCTCAATCGAGACAGGAGTTCCAACTGAATAGCACGGAAGTGAGTGAGACTGTCGGTCAGGGGATTTTCATTGCCGCCAACAATAACAGCGAACAAGTCTTTAATATCGATAGCAGCACGATTCAGAATGTGGAACTCGACGCCCAAGGCGAAGGGGGACAAGGAATTTTTGTCCAGGGTAATCGTCTGGCAGTCCAGGAATTTCAGATTAATAGTCCGACGATAACCAACAATGCTGGACAGGGGATTTTTGTGGCAACGAATGGGGATGAAAATGACCTAACTGTCCAATCACGGCAAGAGTTTGCCATTACAGATGCCCAGATTCGTGAGAGTACAGGTCAAGGAATTTTTATGAGTGCCAATAACAATAGTTCTCAAAACTTTGAGATTACAAATAGTACGATTAATGATACGACATTGAATAATCTCAATAGTGGCGGTCAAGGGGTTTTTGTCCAAGCCAATAGCATTGCCCAACAAGACTTCACAATTGATAATGTTCAAATCAGTGAGAGTCAGGGTCAAGGCATTTTTGTCGGGGCGAATGGGGATGAGAAGAATCTCGAACTCCAATCTCAGCAACGGTTTCAGATTAGTAATGTGCAGATTAGGAATAGCACAGGTCAGGGAATTTTCGTATCGGCGAACAATAATAGCCGCCAGGAGTTTGAGATTGAAACCAGTACCATTAGCGGTACAACTCCCACCAGTGGAACGGATGGGGGTCAAGGCATTTTTGTCCAGGGAAATGCTGTCTCGGTGCAGGATTATCGGATTAACAATACTATGGTTACGGATAATGCCAGTCAGGGTATCTTTTTGCAAACGAATGGCAATGCTGAAACTCTTGCCGATGTAGAGTTGACAATTTTGGATAAAAATGCTATGCCAGGATTTAATGCCGTACTCAATAGCGATCGCACGTTCTGCCTAGCCCTAACTGAGACTACCAGCACGACAGAGTTCCAGCTTCAGCGCAATAATGGCACATTCGAGGTTGTGAATCTAGATACTCTCACTCAGAATAATACAGGAACCGTTAATTTTGCCCCCACCCTGGAAGATTTTACCAACGTTTCCCAATGTAATTGAGGGTAGGGTTTGTAGGGGCGGGTTTAGCCGTTTAATTGACGGGCATACCGATAACTTATCAACAAAACCCGCCCTCTTGTCGTTTAGATTTGAGACAAAGTATGTAGTGGCGTGGCACACCTTATTTGATGAATTAGAATTACGCCCGGAAACCGTAGGGGCGCAAAGACTTGCGCCCGATTCAATGATAAAATCTATTCCACAATTTTAGCTGTGTCAAGCCAGTAGTGGCGTGGCACACCTTATTTGATGGATTAACATTGTAGGGGCGCATGGCGTGCGCCCAATTTCACCGCCAAATCTATTCCACAATTTTAGCTGTGTCAGTCCAATAGCGTGCTTCTCGCGCAGCTAATATAATGAATGACCATTTTGTCAAGATCAGTTTTAGATCAAGAGCAAAGTGCGTCAGAACTGATCTAGAAGATCGTCTAGCTTATGAGCCAATATAATAAGTAGCAAGACTCCAGATGCAGTCATCAACCAAATAACTCTGCCTGAAGGAGAAAAGCATACACCCTGATACTTGTCCTCAGCCTTTCACAGAAAGCGCTGAGGTTTTTCGTATGTTGCCACTTTAACGACTGCGGATTGCTTGAATAAATTCGTTTACGGCATCGTACTGATCGGGATACGCCATGTAGCGTAACAACAGCCCCTTATCCAAATCAGGGAAAAAGGAACTACGATTCACCTCTTCGTACTCTAGAGAAGCGCCCAGAGAGAATATCCTCATCTGATCGGATTTCCAAAACCAGACTTCAGGGACTCGTCTGGGTTTATACAAATCCCGTCTGTCGATAGTTCCACTGGTAACGATAATCTCGATCACAATATCAGGCGTTTCCTTATTACTACCCATGCAGTAAGATTCATCAGGTGTACCGGAGGCATATCCAGGCGATTCCAGCGTAAATCCACCACGCCTGTAAAATCGGATGCGCTTTTCTCTCATGTAAGCTTCTAACAGCAAGCTAAGAGTGCTTTTAATATTTTCATGAAATGCCCCAATCGGAGACAAAATTTCCATTACCCCCGATAAGTAAGTCAGCCTGACGTCTTGATTATTCTGTAATTGGGTTTCGATCGCTTTGAACTGTTCCCAGGTAATATCATGCAAAGTCACCAATTTTTCGGCTAATGGTGGTTGGGGTTGCTTGTCTAAAAGGGAGACGTTCATGGCTGTTTCTGGCAAACAGGGTAATTTTAGGTAGATAATTTTAGGTAGGGTGGGCAAGACTTATAATGCTTAAAACGAGTCGTGTTATCGTTTGTTGCCTTTGCCCACCTCAAGGTTACTTAGGTTTTATTCTCAGTGTGGCAAGTTCTCAAGCGTACCGATAATCTTGCACCATTTTCAGTAAATCCCGGTCAACCCAACCCTCAAGCCAACTGCTTCACGCGAAATTGCTGCAACTCCTCTGGGCGCATCGCCCCTTTTTCGGTAATAATCGCAGCAATTAATTCGGCTGGTGTGACATCAAACCCTGGATTATAAAACTCCACCCCTGTAGGACATGTCACTGTCTCACCGATTTGATAAATTTCTGAGGGATGACGTTCTTCAATCGGAATTAAATCGCCTGTGGGTAAGTCAAAGTCAACCGTCGAGAGGGGGGCGGCGACAAAGAAGGGAATATTATGGGCTTTGGCGAGTAATGCCACACTATAAGTGCCAATTTTATTCGCTGTATCTCCATTGGCAGCAATTCTATCGGCACCCACCATCACCGCATCAATTAATCCCTGATGCATACAATGGGCTGCCATATTATCGGTAATCAATGTTACCGGGATTCCTTCTTGCACACATTCCCACGCTGTCAGTTTTGCCCCTTGTAACCGGGGACGAGTTTCACAGGCATAAATTCTGGCTAACCGCTTCTCGCGCCAGGTGGAACGCACCACGCCCAAGGCTGTACCGTAGCCGGCTGTGGCGAGGGAACCCGCATTGCAATAGGTCAGAATACATAATTTTTCTGGAGTCGCGGGCATAGCTGCCAACCCATTATCCCCGATCGCTTTACAGATCTCTAAATCTTCAACCTGAATCGCTTGGGCGGTTACTAACAGTGCTGTTTTTAACTGATCCACTGAACCAATGGTTTCATGGGCAGTTTTCAACATCCGGGCGATCGCCCAAAATAGATTTACCGCTGTCGGGCGAGTCTGGCGCAGCTGTTTGGCTACCTCTTCGAGTTCAATGACAAACGTCTCGCGATCCTCGGTTTTAATGTCTCGCGCCCCTAAGTACATCCCGTAAGCCGCCGCCACCCCAATCGCTGGCGCCCCTCGGACTATCATGGTTCTAATTGCCCGCGCCATATCCTCACAGCACTTAATTTCAACCACTGTATAGTTGTGGGGTAAGCGGGTTTGGTCAATTAGGAGTACGCGATCGTCGCGCCAAACGATGGGATACACCGGATTGCTGGGCATGGTTACTTATGGGCTAATGTGGAAAACTGCCTATAGTTTAACTTGCTTTGGTCATTTGTCCTTTGTCATTCTCGCTTCCCTTGAGAAGTAAGCTATGTCCTTTGTCTTTGGTGACGTGGGATACATCCCTTCAGGGACTCCGCCTCATCCGTCATAATTTATACTTCATCACATATTTTGCTTTCCACCAGGAGCGAATTTTTCGGATCAAGTAAACGATTAAACTCTTGGACAGTTTATTAAATTTATAGTAAAAGAGAATATCCATCATCTCTTGCGTCTCTAGAGGGGTCAGATACGAGACGCCTTGATCAATTTTGTTGTCGCTTTCAATCAAGTAGCGCTTCATGCCAATCTTTTCGGACAAATTCCAGATTCGATGAAATTTTTGATGAATTTCTTGTTGATAACCCTGAAAACTGGCTGATTCACCTTTTAAATACTGCTGAATATGCTTGCCAGCGATTTCGGCACAATGCATGGCATGGCGAATCCCTTCACCGCCCAAAAGGTTCACCATGGATACCGCATCCCCAATGGCAATAATATTATCGCGATAGTAAATATCCTGAAGTCCACTGGAATAGTGCAGTGTTGACCCATGAGTATCGATTATCCTATAGTCTCTGGCTTGTATATGCTCGTGAATCAGTAAATCAATATAATAGCGAATCGATTCCGTCTGCTTAATAATTTTATGGTCTAATCGATAGGATGCCGCCCCTACCTTTAACCGAGGCTTCTCCATGGGAAATATCCAAGAATAGCCTTTTGGCATCCATTTATGTCCTAAGAAAAACCAGAGGGAATGGGCATATTTATCATAATCAGCATCTGAGACTTCAATTAAATATTCAATCCCAGAGGGCTTTAAAAATGCAGGTTTCTCGCTGTCCTTCGTATACATAACCGCCCTAGCGGGTCCTGTAGCATCGACTAGCACCTGGGTGGTGACAGTAATCGGTTCCCTCCCGCACGGCTTCAGTTCAACCCGCGTCTCACCGTCTGTTTGGACATATCTCACATATCGACATCCCAGCCAAACCTCGCCGCCCCAAGATTTAACCTGATCCGCCAGGAATTTTCGCAACTTGGCGAAATTTAAGACAGCCCCTAAGGTTTGCGGAGCCTCCCAATTTCGGGTTAAATTGGTGGTTACAATCACCAAATTATGCCAAAAACTGCCGACAACATCCTCAGGTAAGTCAAATTTTTCTAAGGTTTCTAATGGCGTAGCCGCACTGGAAAAATCATTTTTATCAAAGGTTTCATGCTGCTCGACCAACAAAACCTGATAACCGGATTTAGCTAACCACCTGGCACATTGTCCCCCGGCTGGACCTGCGCCGACTACGACAACATCGAATTTTCGCATACTATATTAGTAAAGGGTGTCATGATTCCAGTCTCTCATACCAGGTTGCAAGTTTAGTAGTAACCGTTAAATTTTTTTTGGCAAAAGGTAAATGGAAAACTTGCTTCCTTTCCGTCCTACTCCTTTACCTTGTCCATCTGTTACTGCGCTTAAAGAGGATTGGAAATCGGGGATGAGGAAACATGATCGCTGATTGGGTTCCTTTGAGTCTGTCCTAACCTTGATGGCGATAGGTATACATCCTCGATGATCAGTTGAAATATTGTTTAGTCCTGAATGACTAACCTACTCCCTCCTTTCATCTTAGCCAGGAGAGGGGGCTTTTGAGCTACGAAATGCAACTGAGAAGCAAATAAACCATTCCAGAATTATGTATGAAACCATCTAAACGCGAGCAAATTGCCCAAGCCGCTATGCAACTTTTTATCCAGCATGGCTATCGGGAAACCAGTATGGATCAGATCGCCGCTGAAGCAGACGTATCTAAGCATACCATTTACAATCATTTTCAATCAAAAGAGGGATTGTTTATCGAATTGGTGGAACAGTTCATCTGTGAGCAGTTTCAGCCTGATTTTAATTTTAACCCGTCGGATGAGCCAGCCGCAGGGTTACGGAGATTGGCAGAGGCATTTCTAGCGAAACTAAATAATCCAGAGAATTCGGCGTTTCTACGTTTATTGATTGCCGAATCGGGTCATTTTCCGCACTTAGCACAATTGTTTATCCGCCGGGTTATTGGGGAAGAACGTCATAGTCTGAAGCAGTATTTTGAGTCCCATCCAGACTGGCACATTCGTGATCCGGAGTTGACTGCTTATATTTTTTTGAGTTCTCTGTCTTCCTTGGTACTTTTTCAAGAGGTTATGCAAGGAAAGTCAATTCTGTCAATCGAACAAGACCATTTAATTGACCAGTTAGTTGACTTGGTTTTATCGAACTCGGCGGTTCAAGTTTTATCACCGCCCTGAGACGAATGGTTGCCGGGATGAGGTCAAATTTAGCGGTTGAGAGGAGGGCGGGTTTCGTTTTTGAGTGTGAGGTGGGTTGAGTAATTTAGCGGTTGAGAGGAGGGCGGGTTTCGTTGTTGAGTATGAGGTGGGTTGAGTAATTTAGCGGTTGAGAGGAGGGCGGGTTTCGTTGTTGAGAATGAGGTG